>URTN01000026.1 GCA_900550795.1 uncultured Mollicutes bacterium | reverse complement strand
GGAAAAGAACTTTAAGGTTTTTTGAATGAATCTAATTTTAAATACAGTAAGTTTTTTCATAAAAATGGCGCCGCTATCCTTAAAAGTCCCCAATAACACTTATTCTTCTTATGCCACCTATAGAAGGTAGATAAATCTATCTGAGTCGATAATTTAATCGAGTCGAGGAAGTCTCGCTTCATGTCGCTTATCGAATTTGACCCAACGATGAATGTCCCATTTTCCAAATGGAGATATAAACTTCTATAATCTAGGTTAATCGTCCCGACAGTCGCGACTACATCATCGCTAATAAACATCTTTTCATGGACAAATCCTGGGGTATATTCATATATCTTTACCCCTGCTTTAAGCAAGTTCCCATAATAAGACCTAGATAACTGGAATATGGCATTTTTATCTGGGATATGGGGCATAAGCAATATGACTTCGATTCCAGAAGAAGCTGCTGCAATAAGCGAATTCTCCATCTCAGAATCTATTATTAGATATGGAGTAGTCATATATACATATTTTTTGGCGCGTTGGATTATGTCTAGATATACTCTTTCCCCGACTGCTTTCGAATCAAAGGGAAGATCACAATATGGTTGGATTAAGCCATTCCCTTTTGGATATCCCCCGATTTCAGAAATATAGGTTGAAGAAGAATAATATTTCTTATCGATTTGCTCTTTTGGATCAAAATAGAATACATAATTAGAAAGGAACATCATCGTAAAGGAAGTAACTGCCTTCCCCTTAATCATGATTCCATTATCTTTCCAGTGTCCAAACCTTTCTTTCTTGTTTATATATTCATCCGCGATATTAAATCCGCCAGTAAATGCAGTATGTCCATCAATAATTACTAGCTTCCTATGGTCCCTATTGTTTTGCCTAATATCTAGGAAAGGACGCAATGGATTGAATTTATGGCATTTAATGCCTTCTTTTTGTAATTCCTTATCAAAATGGAATGGGGCAACTGATAAAGAGCCAACATCATCATAGATAACCCTGACATCCACCCCTTCTTTAACTTTATCAACAAGTATCTTATGTATTTGCTTCCAGAAATACCCTTCCTTTTCGATAATGAAGAATTCGATGAATATATAATGCTTTGCTAAAGATAATTCTCTTAATAAGGGCTCTAAGACAAAATCGCCCAAAGGATAATAAGAAATCGAGGTATCGGAGAATATCCCTCCCCCTTTGGTAAAGAATAGATAATTTGACAAAGGTACATATGTAGGATATTTATTTTTTAATTCTTCTAAGGCTTTTGGCTCGCTTTCTTCTTTTTCTAAGGGACGGATATATCTATTGATCATCTTCCTTTTTCTTTTTGAAGTCTGCTTATTAGCAAAGACGATATAGGTAATCGCCCCTAGTAAAGGGATGCAATTCACAACCCAAAGCCAGGCCAGTCTATATGAATCAGGGGATTTAGAGCTAATTATATAGCTAGAAATTGCAACATTTAAAACGAATATGCTAGACAAAATGATATAAAAGGCAAGTTGGGATTGCTCTGAATAGGTAGATAATCTAACTAGCAAATAAATAGCTAATCCTAGCTGGGTAAAAAGTAGCAAACCAATAATTAGCTTTTGATAAAAACCAGGGCGAAGGAAAGTTTTCATTTATCTAGGCTTCCTTTTTAGATAGGTTATGTATTCTTCTTTGCTTAGGCCATTTTCTTTTAATAAGAACAAGAAAGCTCGCATGGATGCATCTTTATCATTGCTATAATCGATAAATTCCTTTAATTCCTTAGTTGAATCTTTATCGATTCTAGATGAATAATAATCAATTGCCTTCTTTAATTGGATTAGTTCATTATAATCATCGGCACTTATATCGACTTTCCTAGGGACATTATAGATCGTTATCTTCTCTAATCCTTTATAATCAAGCGGATCAATTAAATCCTTATCAGACAAGGAAAGGAACCTAACTTCAAAAGAAGATGGGAAACGTAATGGGGCTAATTCAGATGCCAAAACTAGAGATAAAGAAGTTCTAGTAGATGAAGAATAAGAATATACAGGTTCATATATCTTCTTAATTGATACACGTCCTTCATATTTTCTTGAAAGCAGGCTAGCTAATTTATCTTTTATTTCCTTTTTCGATTCGATAGAAGAACCAGGGAAATGAAAAAGGCTAGTTTTGTCCTCGCGAACAAAAAGAGCCTTGTAGTTATTGCGTACAACTAACCCGAAATAATTTGACGATTTTAATTTGATATTCGCCATACTTCCTTATTATAAGGAAAGTAGCGATAAATTTATAGCAATATTACCTAAAACAAATGGAATATTCTCTCTTCTTATCCTTAAAAGGAGTTCCATCGTGATTTAACTCCTTGCAATAAGACTTAATCGCATCATTATCTATATTGACTAGGTGAGGATAGAATTCAATAAATTCCTTCTTTGCCTTATCAAATAAATCTAATATCGAATCATTAGATATAACCAAAGTGGATGGATCTTTCCAATTAGACTTTTTTAGATTAAGGACATCGAAATAATCGGCCTTTTTATAGAAATGGGGATAAGACATGGCCATGGCCAAAGAATATTTTCCAGTAAGTCTAAATAAGATGCGTTTAACCCCACTTCTAGAGAAAAGAAGCTTCTCGATACCTATGAAATCAATGACGGATTCTTTATAGGTAGTTGGAGTCATGTTTTTATCTTCAACAACATTAAACAAAGAAGAAATCTTGTCTAAATCAAGTTTAGCGACATTTATAGTCTTGCCAGGATTTTTATAAGTCTTAAGCAACTTAGATAACCTTACATCTAGAAGAGCTTCAAATGCCCCATGGTTATATTTGAATTTGCCTTCTAATCCCCCACTAGAATCAAATCCACTCCTATAAAATACATAGGGATGGATTATTTTATCTAGGCAATAATGGAGGAATAATCCATAGACAAAAGAAGATAATTGCTTATCCCCTTTTGCATCTTCTAGCATCTTTATATAAATAGGAGAAATATCGCTATGATGGAGATTTTCTCCTATTTGCCAGATTTCTTTATAATTTGATGGGCGTCCTTTTTTGAGTATCCCTCTATAGAAGAACGGATCTGGGCCCTGTGTCCCTAAAGTAAAGGCATCAATATCGATATCCTTTAATTCTTTAATAACTTCTAGGGCAAAGGAATAATGAGTTAAGGCCGCCGGCATTAATCTTCATCTCCTAAAGCTTCTAAGCCCTTCTTGAATTCAGTTTTGGTAGATTTGATATTCTTAACGAACATAAATATAACAAGGGCGACAATCGACATTACTAATCCATAGATTGGAAGTACTGTGAAATCGAAATTAGGAATAAGCATCAATGAGCCTACTAGAACTGGGGTAACAGTCTGGGCCGCCATGGAGGAAGCATAATAATAACCGGTGAATTTACCAATTTTCTTACTAGAGCAAAGTTCTACTACCATTGGGAAGGAATTGACATGGACCAAGCTCATCCCAAATCCTTTCATGACCCAAACAATATAGATATAAATAGGGAATTTATTGAACTCACCTTCTGCTGGAGTTGCTACTGGAACTACATAAGTACATATTGTCCATAATAGAAGTGAAGCGACTGTAATACCTAATCCTGTAACAATCGTCCATTTCCTTCCGATTTTAGAAGCAATCGTGCCTCCAAATAAGAAACCTATAACAGAAGCTAATCCGCCCAGGATGATTGCAATCATCATCGCGGATGTATTTGATTTTAAGTGGAACGAGGTGTAATTAGTCATGAATGTACCGATTCCATTATCTGACATAAACCAGAAGAATTCGGCTCCTAATATCAATAGAAGCATCCTCTTATTGGCTTTGCTCATTGGGGCATCTTCGTTTCCCTCACTAATCTTATCTTCGATAGCAGCATATTCTTCGCCACGTCTAAGTTCGTCTTTCATTTCTTCTTCAATCTTGTTTTCCTTAATTAAGAAGAATAAAACGAGGGCGCTTATAACCATCAAGATTGATCCAACTAGGAATGGGACTTCGATTATCCAGACGTTATGGTAATTTTTATGTCCTTCTTTGAAATAGCTATTAGCAGACAAGAAGACACCAAGCAAAGTGGCGCAGGCCCCACCAAAATAGCCCATGATATTGATGATTCCATTAGCCTTACTTCTAAGTGGCTTTGGAGTGATATCAGGCATTAAGGCAACGGCAGGATTTCTATACATCATCGCGAATACGACGACAATAAACATGCAAGCTAATACACCTGCAATGTTATTATAATGCATTGCTAATGGGATAAATGGGAAAGCAACGGCACAGATAAATGTACCTACCAAAATATAGGGCATTCTCTTTCCTAATGGGGATTTTGTCTTATCAGAAAGATGGCCAAATATCGGAAGCAATATCAAGGCGGCTAGATTATCAATAGCCATCATGATACCAACTAAATATTGGACTTCTTCGGCATTTTCCTTTCCGAAGGCAGTCTTGAACAAATTAGTCAAGAACAAAGGACACCATGAGTCATATACCTGCCAAAGCAATAAGATGCCAAAGAAGGCAAAACCAATGATGAAAGTGCGCTGATAATTCAGCTTAAATGGTTTTTCATTTGTTTTTTCCATATGTAATTCCTTTTGGATTCCTAGATATCCTAATCCAAAGCAAACCAAATTAAAAGGATAAAATGCCTATTTTTCCTTATTTTTGGAGTGTTTAGAGAAATATTTTTCATTACGTTTATCCATTCTTGATGATAGTTTGGTTACTAAATATTCATATTTAAATTCAAGAATAAGCAATTTCATATCAAGTGGCCTAATTGGACACTTTGAAGGTAAATGTAGATATATGAAATATAGGTAGACATTAAAGAAGCATAGATAAGTAACATAGCTTGCTGAAGAATAGATACTATATTCAGGGATATAAAGATACCCAAAATCCAATAATCCAAATAGAACTAGGAATATAACTAAGTGAATTAGATATTTAAAGAATTCTTTCTTAGAATGATTAGCAAAATGCCTGTTGCACCTAATCAGCGAATAAATAGTTAAGATTAATAAGGATATAAGACTGGTAATGAAAGTAATTAAATCCTTATGGAAGATATTTATTAATAATAAGGATACTTCCAAGAAAATAGTTAATATCGAATAGAAAATACTTCTTCCCTTGTTCAAGCAATTAAACGAATAAAGACAGATAAACAAAAGAAAGATAGATACCAATGCAAATATATGGAAATATAGCCCAATTTCAGGTAGTAAGGCATTTGGAGTAGATGCAATGCTTCCATACATTGGTCCGATAAATATCAATATCGGCATCAATATAGAAGTGATTAAGGAAGATCTAGATAATGGGGAGGATTCAAATTTAAGCTTGAAGGTTATCTTTTCATCATTGGAATCAATATCTTTCTTTTCATAATCTACTAGCATCGGTAGCATGAATATAAAGCATAATGCCATCCCTTTTGTATCGCTAGGGAAAAAATATGTAGATTCGGTGAACCCATGCGCTGCTAAAGCGAAGAAACAAAATAAGAATGTAATCGCACTTTTATTATGGTTAACCGCATTCTTTATTAATTTATATAGGAAGATAAATATCATTGTGGCAAGAATTAATAACCTAATGAACCCACCACTTACTAATTCTTGGATTGGACCATTATGGGCGTAGAAAATTGCAGTTCCGCTAGGATCTGAGCCAAATATCATAGATAAGATGTTATTTGTTACATATTCCCCTACCCCAAATACAAATGAAATTGGGTATCCTTTCATTATCTTGATGCAAGATTCCCAAATTTTAGTCCTTGATGTAAAGGTTAATTTATTAGAAAGGGTAAAGGCATCAACAAAATTATGTAGCATCGTAACAAAATAGGAATTCTCTCCAAAAGTCTTAAACACCCCAAAGCAAATTGAAGCGACAGTACATCCAATAATTAAAATAGCAAATAATGATGTCCTAATCGGATAATGACGGATAGTAATCGCGAATCTATAAATAAGAAAAACTATTAAAAATATAGTAGAGATAATTATCGATGTCTTCGAAAGAATGAAGAACAATTCGATATAAAATGTGAACATGAAAAGATAATTGATTACGGAGTGTCTTTTCGATTGGATAACCGCACTTGCACATATACCAATTAACATCAATGTTCCAAATGTATTCCTATTATTAAAGCAACTAGAGACATATTCAGGCCCTTTGTAATCGCTAGTTTTCTTAATCACATAGACATAGATGTCATATTCTTTAACAAAGCTATAGATTATGAAGAATACACATATAGCTATCCCAACATAAAATAGCCAAAGGAAGGTATTTGATGACTTTATGACTTTAGGGAATATCGAAAAGATCATAAAAGCGTAATAAGAGGCGACAAAAAACATAATCGCATACCTAATTCGTCCCATAGTGTCCAACGAATAAGATATGCTCATGTCTTTGCCTGCAAAATCATTAACTGTTAGATTAAGAGGGTTAGGCAAAATAAATAGGGCGATTAAATTAGCAATGAAACCAATAGAAAATATGATTAATGGAAATATATTTGGCTTAATGGAGAAATACCGTTTTATTAAAAACAATAGATATAGATTAACTACAATAGTCACCCCAAACAAAAGAAAGAATTCCAAATTGTTGTTGAACAAATTATTTGGAGTATTCATAAAGGCTATGTTTTCCAACATGAATGCCCCGATAGAAACGGAAATAAAAATAGTCAAAAATATTAATGCATAAGGCTTTTTTCCTATAAATCCCAATTCTTTTACAACGCTTTTCGACATCATTCAAAATTACCTTAAAATTTGATGTATTAAGTATTCTACAACATTTAAAAATAAAAGAAAACGACTACATGGGTCGCTTCTTTTTCTATTTTTACTATTTTAGCAAGGCATCGGCAGTTGCTTTATTTGTCGCGAATGGAATGTCATAAACTGCGGCAATTCTCATTAAGGCCTTAACATCTGGATCATGAGGCTGGGCTTGAAGAGGATCCCAGAAGAATACGACCATATTTACCTGCCCCATAGCAATAAGGGCACCGATTTGTTGGTCCCCTCCCATTGGGCCAGATAGGTATCCTTTTACCTCTAATCCGGTCTTTTCACTAATCAGGGCAGCTGTATGTCCAGTTCCTATTAAACTAAATTCTTTCAATTTGGTGACGTTTTCCTTGCACCAATTCACGATGTCTTCTTTCTTATTGTCATGAGCGATAAGGGCTAATACTATTTTATTTTCTTTTTCCATGTTTTTGATTATAAGGTAATAAGTTGGGTTTAAGAAGTAACTACTTTTCTTTTAAGGTAGCGTAATTACAAAAAAGTCTATAAATATACCTTAATAACGAAATTTTTAGGGAATTAGAGAATAAACACTATTAACTAAAACATCTATATTTGGTTAAATATAACCATGAAACGAGCAAGTAAATTATTTTTATTACTACAAGGGCTTTTTCTTTCTTTTTCATTTACCCCAAATATTAATGATCTAAATCAAAACGAAAATCACTTTGTATATATAAGGAAAGAGGCCCCTTCCACTCCTGAATCTTATTTTGCAGATATCGAAGCAGTCGCACCTAGCTTAACTAGGCAACAACTATTTAATAGGTTGCAGGCAAAAGTTTGGGATGGTTGGAAAAGACAAGGCTACGAGGCGCTTAATTCAACTTTCCTTGATACGGATTTTGTTGATGGCTACCTAGTTGACATGTATTCGAATATATCTAAGCTTAGGCCTGGTGATACAGGTAATTATTCTAAAGAAGGAGATGCTTGGAACAAAGAGCATTTAATACCTAAATCCTGGTGGGGTGGCAATAAAGGCGGACCAAACGGGGAAGGCGGAGACATGTTCAACATGTATCCAACGGATGGGAAAATAAATGGGATGAGAAGCAATTTTGCTTTGGGGGTTACTTCTAGTCCAACAACCTGGTCAGAAAATAAATATTCTAAATTAGGCAATTCTTCTTTCCCAGGATATACCGGGACTATTTTTGAACCAAATGACGAATGGAAAGGCAATATAGCAAGAAGCTATTTCTATTTTGCCCTTAAATACGTAACTAAAACCAACAGTAATTATACTCAGGGAAACGGGGTAGCCCATTTTAAAAAGGATGGGAACTTTGGACTTACTACTTATTCAACAAATTTATTTTTAGATTGGAATAAGCATCTAGAAAAGAACCAATATGAAAAAGAAATTGTTAGTGACCATGCTTACATTAGCCATGGCAGGCAGCCTTATGGCATGCGGAAGTAAGGAGGGAGCTGCTCCTGCTTCAGAGGCAAAGACAGAGGCCCAGACCGAAGCAAAGGCAGAGGACGCCAAAGCAGAGGACACCAAGGCTGAGAC
>URTN01000025.1 GCA_900550795.1 uncultured Mollicutes bacterium | reverse complement strand
CAGTCGAGTAACTAATATTTTTTAAGAAGAAAGTGAGTAAAAAATGCCACGTACACCTGAACAAAATAGAATTGTTAAAGACAGAAGAAAGTCAAAAATTACCGAAAAAGCGTTAAAAATTTTCGCCAACACGGACTATAGAGATGTATCAGTAGATACCATTACCAAAGCCGTAAGATGCTCTCATGGTCTCTTTTACCATTACTTTGATTCAAAAGAAGATATTTTCAATTATATCATTGACAAAATTGTATTAGAAAATTCTAGTCTTTTCCCAATTGAAAAAGCCAATGAAATTGGGGGTACAAATGGTTTAAAAATACTAACTTCCCATTATTCAAGTTTAATAAATGCAACTAATCATGATTTGTATTGTCTAAAGATAATGTTAGATTTAATTGACGTTAGCGAGATTCCTTCAAATCTAAAAAAGATTATTAAAGAAAACGACCTAAAAAAATGTCTAATCTCATTAATAAAAACATCCCAAGAAGAAGGAAATGCCATCGCAGGCGATCCAACTTCAATTGCTAAAGCAATGACTTTATTAATAAAAGAAGAAATTAAAACCAATATGAACGAAAAAGGTAAAAACTCACTTCCTAGCGGAGATATCCTCCTAGGAATGATGATGAAAAAGCCTTTATCAGAAATCTAAATCCTTAGGCCTCTAGGAAACTAGAGGTTTTTTATTTATCTATTTCTTGCAGAGAAGTCGAATAAATACTTATATGTATCCTTTAGTTTTGGGTATAACCCTTTGTAACAATTTTGATATAGTTCTTCATATATCTTCGCATTGTCTTTATTTGGCTTAAACGTAATAGAAGGATGAACCATGCTAGAAATGGCTTCATTTGCATCCTTGAATTCCTTTGTAGCGAGGAAGCCAATAATCGCAGCTCCCAATGAAGAGGTTTCATTAGTTTGGACTCTAGTAACTGGAAGATTAAATATATCCGCGGTGATTTGGCAAATTTCATCCGATCTAGAACCGCCCCCGGCGATTCTAATTTCATTGAACCCATGTCTTAGGTTTTTGGCAAATCCTTCGCTAGCTAACCTAAGTTCATAATCAATTCCTTCAATTATGGCTTTATAGACATGTAGCCTTGTTGTTGAATCGCTAAAGCCGACAATAGACCCCTTTACTTCCGGTTTATCTAGATTTGAGCCCCAGAAAGGTTGTAAAAGTAATCCGTTAGAACCAGCAGGTATGCTAAAGAGGTTTTTGTTATAGTCTTCAGGGTAAACATCATCAATTACAAGATCATTAATGTTCATCGCACCAAATTCTTTTAAGAACCAATTAATCATCCAATACCCACGATATACTTGTACATCTAGATTGAATTGGCCAGGCAAGGTTGATGGATAGGCAGGAAAGAATTTGGATGGGGACATGAACTTATTCACACTAGTTTCGACTGAACATGCGGTACCTAAAGAAATAGACAAAATTGTGTCTTTAATGACACCTGTCCCTAACGTTTCGCAAGATTTATCAGATCCGCAGGCATAAATAACTAAGCCTTCCGGGAATCCAGTTTCAAAGGAAGCTTTCTTGCTGATTCGTCCAATTTCTTGTTCACATTCAACTAGTTCACAAAGTTGATTTTTCTTAATAGAGAATATTTGGCCCTGCATATGGGTTTCTGGTTTTTTATACCATTGCTTTTTCTTGTAATTTAATGGGTAATGCCCTGTGTAATCAGAAGCAGAGTCGATTAAATTACCAGTCAATTTGTAATTAAAATAAGTTGACAAGGCGACATATTTATTGATACGAGCGAAATTCTCTGGTTCATTTTCTTTAACCCAGTTAGCAACTGTCCTTCTTCTATTCATTTGGATAACAGCAGACATTCCAACAAGCCCAAATGCTAATCTAGAAAACAAAGGAAGTGGCTTTTCGCATTTTGCATATCTTTGGTCTAGCCAAAGTATCATCGGGCGGATTACTTTGTTGTCTTTGTCTAACAAAACAGCAGAATCTCTAAAGCAAGTCATCGTAATACCTTTGACTCTTTTCATCAAATCTTTATTTTTGCTTATTCTTTGGGAACACTTGCATAAACATTCGTAATAATAAGCGGGATCTTGTTCAGCATAACCTGGTTTAGAAGAAAAATAAGCTGGTTCATATGTTTGCTTTTCGCAGGTAAGAGTATTCCCGTTTCTATCAAATATCGATACACGTACCGACTGTGTTCCAAAATCTATCGTTAGAATTAAATTAGACTGTTCCATTTTCATTCTCTTTTTTCCAGGCTTAATTATAGATAAATTTTCGCCTAATGAAGATAGTTTTATTTTACTAAAGTAAAGCACATGTTTCTTTTTTAGGCTTTTCTTTATAAGAAACATATTAATTTTATCTTCTTTAGAAGGCCCTATATGTGGTAAGATTTATCCGCTGGGTTTAAAAACCCTTTATTAAATTGTCATTAGGAGGATACAATGGCAGAAAAGAAATATGTTTATTCCTTCAAAGAAGCCCATGAAGCCCATTTAGGCAAGGACATTCTTGGAGGAAAAGGCAACGGTCTCGCCGAGATGACTGCCGCTGGAGTAAATATTCCAGCTGGATTCACCGTTACTACCGAAGCCTGCAATCTCTATTACGAATCCGGTAAAAAGATTCCTGATTTCGTTTGGGACGATGTTGTCGCCCACATCCATCAAATCGAAGAAATCGATGGAAAAGCCTTTGGTGGTGGAAAAGGATTACCTCTTCTAGTTTCTGTTAGATCTGGTGCCCGTATGTCCATGCCAGGCATGATGGATACAATTCTTAACCTTGGTTTAAATGATGAAACCGTTAAAGAATTAGTCGAAGGAACCGGCAATGAAAGATTTGCTTGGGACTCCTATCGTCGTTTCATCTTGATGTTCACCAACATCGCCAAAGGACATCCACGTACCAAGATGGATGCCATGCTTGATCAAATCAAAAAAGACAATGGCTACAAGCTTGATACCGAAGTCACCGTTCCACAATTAAAGGAACTCGTAAAAGCCTACAAGGCCTACTACAAAGAAACATTTGGTGAAGATTTCCCAACCGATCCATATGTCCAATTAAAAGAAGCTATCGCCGCTGTCTTCCGCAGCTGGGATAACCCACGTGCTAACGTTTATCGTCAAATGAACGGTATCCCATATGAATGGGGAACCGCCGTTAACGTTCAAACCATGGTATTTGGTAACATGGGTGAAGATTCTGGTACTGGTGTTGCTTTCTCTAGAAACCCATCCACTGGCGAAAAGAAGATCTATGCCGAATTCTTACCAAACGCTCAAGGTGAAGACGTCGTTGCTGGTGTACGTACCCCTCTCCACATCGAGGAACTCGAAAAGAGAATGCCAGAAGTCTATAAGCAATTCATGGAAACCATCAAGAGAATGGAAAACTACTTCCACGATATGCAAGACATGGAATACACCATCGAAAAAGGCAAGCTCTACTTCTTACAAACCCGTAATGGTAAAAGAACCGCCAGAGCTGCTTTGAAGATTGCCTGCGACTTAGTTGACGAAGGTTTAATCGATGAAAAGGAAGCTTGCTTAAGAGTCGAACCAAAGCAACTCAATGACTTGCTCCACCCAACTTTCGACGAAGCTGACTTAAAGAAACACGAACCAATCTTAAAAGGTCTCCCAGCCTCCCCAGGTGCCGGAACCGGTAAGATTGTCTTCACCGCTGAAGAATGTAAGGAATTGCACGATAAGGGAGTTAAAGTTGTTCTCTGCCGTGCCGAAACCTCTCCAGAAGATATCATCGGTATGGTTAATTCCGAAGCTATCGTCACCGCTAGAGGCGGTATGACTAGCCACGCTGCCGTTGTTGCCCGTTCCATGGGTAAATGCTGCGTTGCCGGATGCACCGATGCCATAATCAACGAAGAAGAAAAGACCATGAGCATTGGCGGCAAAGTCTATCACGAAGGTGATGTTATCTCTGTCAATGGTTCCACCGGTTACGTCTATGAAAGCGAAATCAAGATGGTTCCAGCCGACTTAGGTGGCGACTTTGGCCGTATGATGGCTTGGGCCGATAAGTATCGTAGACTAAAGATCCGTGCTAACTGCAACACCCCACTTGATGCCGATAATGCACATCAATTTGGTGCCGAAGGTATTGGTCTATGCCGTACCGAACGTATGTTCTTTGCCGATGACCGTATCCTTAACATGCGTTCCATGATTCTTTCTGAAACAGTCGAACAACGTGAAGCTGCCCTAGAAAGAATCCGCCCATATCAAGTTGACGACTTCTACCATATGTATATGTCTGCACCAGACGATATGGTCTGCATCCGTTTACTCGATCCACCACTACACGAATTCTTACCAACTATCGATGATGCCAAGAACATAAAAGACTTAGCCGAAAAGCTTAATGTCTCCGAACAAAAGGTTCGCGATAGAATCAATCAATTACAACAAGCTAACCCAATGATGGGTTTCCGCGGCGTACGTCTATGTGTTGCCTATCCAGAAATCTATCGTATGCAAGCTACTGCTATCATCCAAGCTGCTATCAAAGCCAGCAAGGAATTGGGCAAAGATGTTGAACCTGAAATCATGATTCCTCTCACCGGTGAATTAAAAGAATTCAAGTTTGCTAAGAACGTCGTTGTCGAAGCAGTCGAAAACGAAATGAAGAAGGAAGGCAAGACTCTTGTCTACCACGTTGGTACCATGATCGAAGTTCCAAGGGGAGCTTTACAAGCTGACAACATTGCCAAAGAAGCTGAATTCTTCTCCTTTGGAACCAACGACTTGACCCAATTAACCATGGGCTTCTCCCGTGATGACTCCGGACAATTCTTAAATTACTACTATGACAAGAAGATTTATGAATTCGATCCATTCCAAACCATCGATGTCGAAGGCGTTGGCGAATTAGTCAAGATTGCCGTCGAACGTGGCCGTGCAACTAGAAAAGACCTAGTAGTCGGTGTCTGTGGTGAAACCGGTGGCGATCCAGCCTCCATCATGTTCTATGATGCCGTTGGACTAGATTATGTCTCCTGTTCACCATTCCGTGTCCCACTTGCTAGACTTGCCGCTGCACAAGCTAACATCGTTCACGAAAGAGAAAAAGCCACTAAGTAATTAGCTAGTTAAACAATCAAATTAGAGCTGCCGAAAGGTGGCTCTTTTTTACTATTTAAATAATAAATATGATGTAGGGGGTTAATCGAATTTAAAAAATGGCTAGTTTTTTGCTAGCCACTTAATTTATTTAAAACGTTATTTGCAAACGGGTGATGAACTATTTCGATTTCATCGCATCTTTTGAGTCAAATGTATCCCTATAACGCACCATGTAGCGCTTTTGGATGACCATTTTAAGGAAAAGGAACATCGATGATGATTGATTCTACGAGTCTCTCACCTTCGCCCTTCTTGCGTTTCGTATACCATGAAAAACGGCTCAAAGGACGGGATGCTATTTTCCTTTTTTTCATAATTGTGGTGATCCGGCCTTTCTGAGGCCGACATCGGAACCACCACGTACCAAAACAATGTTAGTCTCAGAAAGGTCTTTTGTTACTCCCTTTTTATGAGCATTAGCATTACTAAAAATCATCACCCGTTTGCAAATAACGTTTTATTTATTTCATTTCCGAATCTTTTAGGGCAATGTCCTTAATATTTTTAAATTCAACAACGTTATCGTTTCCTATATGTACGTTATCTAAATATGTATTAGGACCTATAACGTTTCCTTCGCCTATTGTAGAACCATTCATTATGAATGTATTAGGCCTTATAGTCGTATCTACTCCGACTGTTGAATCAGGAGAAATATATGTTGTTTCAGGATCTTCAATAGTTACTCCAGAAAGCATTAATTCCTTGTTGATTCTTTCTTGAATCTTTTTAGCAGCGATTGATAAATGATATCTATCATTAACACCCATTGTTTCATCTAAATCATCAATTGAGAACGAGCCAACTTTCTTGCCATCTCCTGCGAATAAGCCAATAACGTCGGTTAAATAATATTCATGAGCGGCATTTGATGGGGTAAGCCTATCCAGGTCCCTAAATAGTTCTTTATTGTCAAATACATACACCCCTGCATTAACTTCATTGATTTTAGCTTCTTCAGGCGTGCAGTCTCTTTGCTCGATTATTTTCTTAACTTGGCCATTTTCAAGATAGATACGTCCATATCCGGTAGGATCATCCATAAGTGCGGTTAAAATGGTTAAATCATTGCCATTTTCTTCATGTGCCTTTAGCAAAGCACCTAAGGTTTTACTTGTTAACAAAGGGGTATCGCCGCAGCAAACAATAGTAATGCCATCTTTATCTTTTAAAACCGGAGCAGTCATCATAATGGCATGCCCAGTTCCTTTTTGTTCTTTTTGCCAGACAACTTTAGAGTCTTTAGAAACTATAGATGAAGTCATTTCTCCACCAAATCCAACGATGGTGACTATTTCTTCAAACCCTAATGGTTTTAATGCTTCCAAAACATATTTGACCATTGGACGGCCTAAAATAGGGAAAGAGACTTTAGACATCTCATCTCTTTTGGATTTCATTCTAGTGCCCTTACCGGCTGCTAGAATTATTGCGTGTTTGTTCATTTATTAGCTCCTCCCATAAGTGTTTTAGTCAAAACGGAAATGTATCCAAGCTTTTCATATTTCCTTTGGGCCTCTTTCATTTTCTTAAGGTCAAAAGACATAGCAAATAAGCTAGATCCGGATCCCGACATTGAGACTATTTTAAACCCACCCTTGACTAATGAGGAATATATTTCCCCTACTTTAGGCAAAAGATAGACTGCAGGAGGCATTAAATCATTGCCGATACTTCTAGCAATTAGATTCTCATCAGCAGTTTCTAAACCTTTTATAACACCCTCTGTATCAATACGGATGTTCTCACCTTTATAGTTAGAATAAACTTCTTTTGTAGATAAGCCTTCTTCTGGTTTAACAATTAATACATAAAAAGGCTTTAATAGCTTAATGGGTTCGTTCTTTTCTCCAATTCCCCCAACTCTAGAAGGGGTGTTATGGATGAAAAACGGAACATCTGCCCCAATTGTTAATCCAATCTCACATAATTGTTCATCGGAAAGATTAAGTTTAAGCATCTTGTTTAATGCGATTAAAACAGCAGCAGCATTAGAAGAACCACCACCTAGTCCAGCAGCAAAAGGAATCTCTTTATGAATATGGATAAGGAAATTTTCTTTGAATCCGCATGCTTTTCTTAAGGCGTCAGTAGCTTTTTTGCATAGATTAGCTTTAGCACTCATTAAACGAAAATCATCGCAAGTAATATAGGTGTCGTTGCTATAAATCTTGTTTATTTCAATGACATCATGCAATTCCAAAGGAAGGTTTATCATGTCTAATTCATGATACCCATCATCTAATGTTCCCAATATTTTTAACGAAAGATTAATCTTGGCGTATGACTTAATGTCCATATGTAAATCCTTAATTTAATAACTGTTTTCTATTTGATAAAAGAAGATATTGCTCAGGGGAAATTTGCTCCGGCCTATAATTTAATGGAATATTGCATTCTTGAAGCAAGGATTTCGTTTTATCTTCATTTTTTAATAAATCCTTCAAATTATTGTAGATTGTTTTCCTCCGTTTTAAAAATAGCGACTGAGATAGTTTATACGCTTTAAGGATGTTTTCATCAAAATTCGTATCTAAATCTATTTTTATTACCGTTGAGTCAACGTGCGGACGAGGGGAAAAGCAATTCTTATTAACATTGAATAGTTTTGTTGTCTTCCCTCTTAAAGTAAGAAGAATGTTCAAAGGAGAATAATCCTTGGTATTTGTTTTTGCTAATATTCTATCCGCTGCCTCCCTTTGAATCATAAAAACAAATCTAGTCGCGTTCTTTGCTTCTAGTAAAGCCTTTTCTATTAAGGCAGACGTAATGTAATAAGGCAAATTACCAACAACTTTAGAATAAGATGAATAATCGATTTTCAACGCATTTCCCATTTCAATTTTTAAAAATTCATTGTTTTGAAAATCACTTTTTAGCTTGGTAATCATAGCTTCATCTATATCAACAAGAGTTGCTTTTGCAGGTCCAAAAGATAAATAGTAAGACAACGAACCAGCCCCACAACCAATCTCTAAAACATTGTCTTTTTCAGTTAATTCAAGACTAGAAACAATAAGGGACGCCTTTTCTTTATCGATAAGAAAATTTTGGCCAACTTCCTTTTTGGCCAGGAATTTTAATTGTTCTATTTCTTCAAAATATCTATTTGCATCCATTAATAAATTCCTCCAATTGTTTCTTATCTATATTCATTGCGTTTAGTCTTTTTAACAATGTCTTTCCGTTTCCATACCCTAAATGGAAGTGAGTCTCTACATTTTCTTTATTAATCTTGCTATTCTCACCTACCAGCTT
>URTN01000024.1 GCA_900550795.1 uncultured Mollicutes bacterium | reverse complement strand
GTTATTAAAATTACCGATTAAGTTAAGTTAACAAACAAAATAACCGAAAATGTTTACTATCCTTATTATATCGGTAAATTGATAGTTTAATTGAAAAAGGTAATTTGTTTTCCTACAATTACTAAGTCAACGGGCTATTTATAGCCCTTGGAGGTAAATATGCCAATAAAAAAAGAAGTTATAGAAGGGGTTAAGTCTATTTGTGATGCCCATAAAGACGAACCTTCTCCTTTAATGATGATTCTTTCGGATATCCAAAAGAAATATGGATATATCCCACTTGAAATACAGGAAGTCGTATCTTCTTGCACCGGTATCCCTGTTGCAGAGATTTATGGAGTAGTTTCTTTCTATTCTTATTTCTCCTTAAAGCCAAAGGGAAAATACGTTTTAGGCATTTGCTTAGGGACTGCTTGCTATGTAAAGAATTCCCAAGCTGTTGTTGATAAATTCTCCGCCATGCTAGGCATTGGGCCAGGAGAAACTACAGAAGATGGCTTATTTACTATCGAAGCCGTCCGCTGTATCGGCGCTTGCGCTTTAGCCCCAGCCATGTCAATCAATGGCAAGGTCTATCCAAAAGTCACCCCTGACCAAGTAGGAAAGATCATTGAAGAATATAGAAAGCTAGACGCGGAAGGGAAATAAAGGAAATGAATAAGATTACTAGCCCTGAATGTTTGCAAAATTGCATTGATAAATATAGTGCCGAATTTGAAGCCAAGATTAAAGGCACGAACGGAAAAAGAGCCGTTGTCGTTTGTGGCGGTACTGGTTGCTTAGCCAATGCTTCTGCAGATATTATCGAAGAATTAAAACGTTTGGTAAAGGAAAAAGGATTAGAAGACAAAGTAAGTGTCAACCATGTTGGCTGCTTTGGTTTTTGCTCCCAAGGTCCTTTTGTCAAAATATTCCCAGAGGATACCCTTTACCGTGCCGTTAAGGTAAGTGATGTCAAGCAAATCGTCGAAGATGATTTAATCGGTGGAAAGATTTGCGAGAACCTTCTCTATGTCGACCCAGTCACCCATGAAAAGGTTGTTAGACAAGATGACATCAACTTCTATAAGAAGCAAGTTAGAGTTGCCTTGCATGGCTGCTCTTTGATTAATCCTGATTATCTAGAAGAGTCTTTAGGATATGATGGCTTTAAGGCTTTAAAGAAAGTCCTTACAACCATGACTCCTCAACAAGTAATCGATGAAGTACTTGCTAGTGGGTTAAGAGGTAGGGGAGGAGCTGGTTTCCCTACTGGAAGAAAATGGCAATTTGCTGCTAATGTGCAAGCTGATCAAAAATATATAGTCTGCAATGGTGATGAAGGCGACCCAGGTGCCTTCATGGACCGTTCGATATTAGAAGGAAATCCATTTGAAGTCATCGAAGGCATGATGATAGCTGGTTATGCTTTCGGTGCTAGCGAAGGTTATTTCTATGTCCGTGCCGAATATCCAGTTGCAGTCGAAAGGCTTCAAAGAGCAATCGAAGACATGGAGAAAGTTGGGCTTCTTGGAGACCATATCCTTGGAACTGACTTTAGCTTTAGGGCCCACCTTAGATTAGGTGCTGGTGCCTTTGTTTGTGGCGAAGAAACTGCTTTATTAAATTCTATCGAAGGCAAAAGAGGCATGCCTCGCCCAAGACCTCCATTCCCTGCAATCAAGGGATTATGGGGCAAGCCAACTTGTGTCAATAATGTCGAAACCTTGGCCCAAATCGCCTATATCATTAGAGTTGGTGCTAGTGAATATGCCAAGATGGGTACTGAAACCTCCAAAGGTACAAAAGTATTTGCCCTTGGTGGCAAAGTAAATAATGTCGGTCTAGTCGAAGTCCCAATGGGAACTACATTAAGGACTCTAGTATTCGATATCGGAGGAGGAATTCCAAACAATAAGAAATTCAAGGCTATCCAAACTGGTGGACCTAGCGGTGGCTGCCTTACCGAAAAGGATTTAGATACCCCGATCGATTATGATTCATTAGTCGCCAAAGGCTCAATGATGGGTAGTGGCGGTGCCATTGTCATGGATGAAGATAACTGCATGGTTGACGTTGCCCATTTTTATATGGACTTCATCTGCAATGAATCTTGTGGAAAATGTTCACATTGCCGTATTGGTACAAAGCGTCTATATGAAATGCTTACTAGCGTTACAAACGGAACTGCTACCGAGCAAACTCTAGAAGACATGAAATATCTTGCTACCATCATTAAAAATGGTGCGCTATGTGCTTTAGGACAAACAGCCGCTAACCCAATTCTTTCAACAATGGTCAACTTCCCAGAAGAATATGAAGCCCATGTCAAGGAAAAGAAATGCCCAGCCCATGTTTGCAAGAAGCTCATGCGTTATGTCATTGATCCAAATCTATGTAAGAAATGTTCCTTGTGTGCTAGAAACTGCCCAGTATCTTGTATACATGGCGTCCCAGGCAAAGAGCCATATCAAATTGATCAAAGTAAATGTATCAAGTGCGGTTCTTGTATGGCTAGCTGCCGTTTCAAGGCCATTAGCAAGGAATAAGGAGTAGAACGATGGAAAAAGTTAGTAATGTAAACATCAATATTGAAGGAAGAATCTATTCCGTTCCTTCTAATCTCACTGTTTTAGAAGCTGCTAGGAAGGTTGGATATAACATTCCTACTCTCTGCTATTGGAATAAGGGACATAATTCCCTTGCTTCTTGTAGAGTCTGCCTAGTCGAAATTGCTTCTAGCCGTGGCTCTAAATTATTCGCATCCTGTGTCTACCCAGTTACTGATTGCCAAGCTGAAAAGGGATTTGTTATCAAGATTTCTTCCCCAATGGCAATCGATGCTAGGCGGACTTCGGTTGAATTGTTGCTCTCCAACCACTCCAAAGATTGTCAAACATGCGTCAAGAATGGACAATGCGAATTACTTCATGTTGCGTCTTTAACAGGTGCTAGAAGCAATCAATTCCTTGGAGAAAGAACAAAGGCTACCTATGATGATGCCGCCCCTGGCATTGTTAGGGATACAAGCAAATGTATCCTTTGTGGCAGATGTATCGAAAAATGCAAAGAAGCGCAAGGCATTGGAATTCTTGGCTTTGAAAATAGAGGATTCTCTACTATTGTCTCTCCTGCCGGTAATCGTTCCTTTAAAGACGTTCCATGTATGCAATGTGGCCAATGTATCGAAGTTTGCCCAACCGGCGCTTTAAGCGAACATAGGGAAATCGATAAAGTCGACCAGGCCATGCATCAAGGCAAATATGTAATCGTCCAGACTGCTCCAGCAGTAAGAGCGGCACTTTCTGAAGAATTTGGCCATAAGATTGGCGAAGAAAATGCAACTGGCAAGATGGTTGCTGCCCTCCATAGACTTGGTTTCTATAGGGTATTCGATACCAATTTCGGTGCTGATTTGACCATCATGGAAGAATCACAAGAACTCCTTAATAGAATCAAAACAGGCGGGACATTACCTCAAATTACATCTTGTTCCCCAGGTTGGATCAACTATATGGAATATTATTACAAGGATTTGATTCCAAATGTTTCAACCTGTAAGTCTCCTCATGAAATGGAAGGTGCGATCATAAAGAGTTACTTCGCTTCTAGACATAACTTGAAGCCAGAAGATATCTTTGTGGTTTCTATCATGCCTTGCACTGCTAAAAAATATGAGGCTCAAAGGAAAGAAAATGCCGCAGTCAATTCATTGCCTGATGTCGATGCCGTACTTACTACTAGGGAACTAGCCATCCTTATCAAGAGAGCTGGCCTAGTCTATGACGAACTAAAGGAAGAAGAATTCGATAACGACTTAATCGGAACCTATTCTGGCGCTGGTGTCATATTTGGCGTTACTGGCGGTGTTATGGAAGCTGCCTTACGTACTGCTTACCATACTCTTACTGGAAAAGAATACGAAAAGATTGATTTCAAGGAAGTTAGAGGACTAGAAGGAGTCAAGGAAGCTAGCGTCGATATTGCTGGAACTACCCTTAAAGTCGCGATTGCTTCTGGAATGAAAAATGCTAAGCCATTACTAGATGAAATTAGAGAAGGCAAATCCAAATATGCCTTTATTGAAATCATGGGCTGCCCTGGTGGATGTATCAATGGTGGTGGACAACCGTTTGTCAAACCAAATTTACTCCCAAGGGAAAGCGTCGATATCCTTTCTACCTATAGGGAAAAAAGAGCTGCATTGCTATATGGAATTGATAAAAACATGAAATTGCGTCAATCCCATAATAACCCAGATATCATTAAATTATACGATGAATACCTAGGTTCTCCTTGCGGAGGGGTCTCTGAAGAATTGCTTCATACCCATTACAATGCAAATAGAGATTGTTTTCCAAACAAATAAGCATAAAAAGATATTATAATTAGGGCTAGGGCAACCTAGTCCCTTTTATATTTATGTACAAAAACCTTATATTTGACCTTGATGGTACTCTCCTTGATACTCTAGTAGACATTAGAGCAGCAATCAATCTAGCCTTAAAGCAATGTGGCTATGATTATTCTTTTTCATTAAAGGAATCTAGGACTCTTATTGGCAATGGCAGCGATATGCTTGTTAAAAGAGCCCTTAAAGACAAAGGTGATGATGAAATTGCCTTTAAGCAACTAAGGGAAGCTTATTTGCCTTTATATAAAGAAAAGCAGAATGAACATTGCAAACCCTTCAACGGATTAAAAGAATGCCTTAATTTCCTAGAAGAGAGGGGATGTAGCCTTTATGTCTGCACGAATAAGCCTGATGAACTTGCAAATATTATTGTAAAAGCCCATTTTGGAAAGGCTTTATTCAAGGATATAATAGGCAATGGCAGGAATTTCCCAGTCAAGCCAGATCCTGGCATTGTAAATTATTTAATTAACAAGCATGACTTGGAAAAGGAAGAAACGATTTTCATCGGCGATTCTAATGTTGATGTAGAGACTGCTAGAAATGCCAAATTGAAATCGATATTAGTTACATGGGGTTATGGGAATTATAAACCAAGCTTATTAGAAGAAGCCGATTTCGTGGCTGACAAACCAAAGCAAATAGTCCAATATGTCATGGGCAAGGAAGGTTGGTAATTATGGAAGAAGTAAAGATATTCAATTCATATGGAAATAAATTAGAGACATTTACTCCTATTAAGGAAAATGAAGTCTCCATGTATGTCTGCGGACCTACTGTCTATGATGAGCCTCATATTGGAAATATGCGACCCGTGATAGTGTTTGATGTCTGGAGAAGGCTTTTCATTGCCCTTGGATATAAGGTAACTTATGTCTCGAATTATACCGATGTCGATGACAAGATTATTGCTAGGGCCAAGAAATTAAATATAACTGAACAAGAACTTACTAGCGAAGTCATCAAGGCATTCAGGAAAGATGTAGATGAAGTCAATTCGCTTCAACCTGATATCACCCCAACCCCAACTGGATATATGGATAAAATCATTTCCTATGTCGATGATTTAGTAAAAAGTGATCATGCCTATTTAGCAGATGGAGATGTATATTTCCGTGTCTCTTCCATTTCTAATTATGGGGATTTAAGCGGGAATACAGTCGAATCATTAATAAGTGGGGCTAGAATTGAAGTAAATTCCAAGAAGGAATCCCCACTAGATTTTGCCTTATGGAAGAAAACCGATGAGGGTATTAAGTGGAATTCTCCATTTGGAGAAGGTAGACCTGGTTGGCACACTGAATGCTGCGTCATGATTAATTCCATTTTCTCTAGTCAAGATGGTTTTATTGATATCCATGGTGGAGGATTCGATTTGAAATTCCCCCATCACGAGAATGAAATCGCCCAGTCTAGGGCCCATAATAACAATAGATTGGCTCGATATTGGATCCATAATGGATTTATCAATATCGATAACCAAAAGATGTCCAAATCCCTTGGGAATGTGTTAAATGCAAAAGACGTCATTGCCAAATGGGGCGGCATGCCTTTTAGGTTAATGGTCTTGAATACCCATTATAGGGCCCCATTGTCTTTTACAAACGAAACAATAGAAGAAGCAGTTAAGTCTTATGCCAAAATTAGCCAAACCATAAAAGGATTAGCAATTAAGCTTCAGCTCGCGGATATTGATTTATCTTCTATCAAAATAAGAGGGGATGAATCTTTCTATAAAGAAATGTGCAATGATTTAAATACTCCTAATGCACTTACTATTCTTTATGCTTCCTTGAAAGAGGCAAATATGATGCTAAGAAACCCATCTACTAGCCTTGAAGATATGAAAAATATGTTTGGGAAATTAGAAGACTATTTGTTTATTCTTGGAATAAAGGTACAATATCCTATTCTCCAAGAAGAGGATAAGGCCACATATAAGCAATATTTGGAGGCCAAAAAGGAAAAAGACTTTGCAAAAAGCGACTCTTTGAGGAATGTTCTAATAGAAAAAAATATCTTTTAAGGAGGATTTGCGATGAATTCTGTCGACCACATGATTGTAGAATGGTTTAATTCCGATTTTGGCTTGAACTTTTCTAATGGAATTGTAGGGAATCTCCTTCTTATATTTGTTTCTTTGTCTCTAACTTTGGTATTGTCTGGATTAATCGGATTCGAAAGAGAATATTATGGACATGCCGCAGGGCTTAGGACACACATGCTTGTTGCAGTTGGGTCTTGCCTAGTCATGATTATTTCTATCTATGGCTTCCAGACTTGGGATAACGCCTATATTGGTTCTTCTTCAACCCCAATTTCAAGAGACCCAGCTAGATTAGCGGCCCAGGTAGTTTCTGGGATTGGCTTTTTAGGTGCAGGAACGATTGTCCAAAATGGGATTAACGTCAAAGGCTTAACGACTGCGACTACCTTATGGGTATCGATGGCAGTAGGGCTAGCTTGTGGGACCGGTTCTTTTGTAATTGCTACAATGGCGACAGTTATTTCCCTTGCTTCCTTGGTTTTATTAAGGAAAGTAGAAATATTTGCCTCAAGGAAAAATCCAATCATTACGATTGTTGTCCCTTCCGATAGGCCAGTTATGAAAGACATATTGTTACTTAGCAATAGATATGGGATGAATCTTCGCGATACTGCAAGTGAATTAGTTACTTATGAAGAAAACAGTGCGTTAAGAATTACGCTTAGATTATCACATTCATCAAATAGTTCGGTGACGGCTTTTGTTGATGAATTACGTCTTTCAATCCATCCACTTGAATTAAAAGTTTCGTCAGAATTTTAATTGGGACTTCCAAGAGCAAAAATATGAGTATAATAGTTTATGGTAAGAATACCGTTCGTGAAGCGGTGAAATCAAAAAATGCCTTGAGCATTAAGGTCAACCCTAAATATGGTAGGGATCCTATTATCACCGTAGCGAGAAATTGTTCTATTCCAGTTGAATTCGCTTCGGAGGACGAATTGACTCGGATGGCCAAAAACTCTTCTCACCAGGGGTTTGTGGCGATCTGCAAGGATTTTAGGAATTATTCTTTGGAGGAGATTATAGCTTCTTCTAAATCTTCCGCTTATCCTCTCCTTTTGATGCTTGATGGCATCGAAGACCCACATAATCTTGGGGCAATTTTACGTTCCGCTGATGCTTTTGGCATTGATGGAATCATCATTAAAAATAGGAACGAAGCCCCGCTAAATGCAACAGTAGCCAAAGTCTCTACTGGTGCGATTAGTTATGTTAAGGTTGCTACTGTTACAAACTTAACCAAGGCCATTTTAAAACTGCAGGAAAATGGCTTCTGGGTTGTTAGTGCCGATGGCAGTGGCAAAAGTAACATTGATGAAATTGACTATAAATGCCCAATATGCCTAGTTGTTGGCTCGGAAGGGTTTGGCATTTCTAGACTAGTTTTATCTAAATCAGATTTTGTGGCCAAAATAGACATGGTAGGTCATGTAAATTCTCTTAACGCCTCTGTTGCGACTGGAATACTTCTTTCACACATTTTCTATTCACGTAAGTAATTCTTGCCCTTGAAGGGTAAAAATATGTACTGTAACTATGAAAATTGTTCTGACGAGTCGCTTTTGCTAATGTATCGATTAGGGATTGTCTTGGCTAGAGACGTCCTTACTGTAAGGTATTTCAAGAATAGGAAGAAATATCTTTATTCTGTTGTTCCTAATTTAACTGATGTCTTGGATGATTGGACTTACAATGAGGTTTTCTTTCATTCTTATTTGCAGGCTGAAAATAGCTTTGAATTAGGAAACGGCAGGTTCTATGGCTATTTCAAATTGATTCTTTCTAGGGAAATAATGAAAGCCATAGGAAAGCAATTAAATGAAAAAAGATTGCTTCCAATGACATCATTAGATTCGGTTATTGATAAAAACGAGAGATGCACTTTATGCGATATTGTTCCCTCTTCTAGTGATGATAGCGATCCAAAGGTATTCTTCTCTTATTGTGATACCTTGGATAGTTTAAACAAGCTTCCAAAGAAGATTAATAAACTAGGTTTGAATACCGCGAAAGATTTAGTAGCAGGGTATAGCCTTGAAGAATCTGCAAAAAGGAATAAATCATCGAAGAATAGTGCCAAGATGGCTTTATATAGGTTTAGGAAATGGGCAAGGGAAATTATATTGACTAGGACTGGTGAACCTGTTGATAGCGGATTATTCCTTGATCCATATATGGCTAATTTGAATTAGTTAAGGAAAATATGTAATAAGGCACTTTTTGAAAGTTCTTTTTAACACGGCTATAAAGAATTCTTAAAATGAGAATTTTATTAATTGCAAAATTAAAAACATAGTCTATTGCAAATATTGTTTTTACTATATAAT
>URTN01000023.1 GCA_900550795.1 uncultured Mollicutes bacterium | reverse complement strand
ACAAAATTGCCTGCATATTCTGCCATTGTAGTGTTGCAAAAATAAGAAAAAGTATCGATAAAATCTAAGTAATTTAACAATGTTTACATTATACTTGAAAAATGTCAATTTATTTGTATAATGTAACCCGTTTAAAAGGGAAAAAAAGAATGAAAATCAAATCATTACTAAGCCTAATAACATTAGGAGTTGGAGTAGGTGCCTTAGGACTTACATCAGTAGTTTCTTCTAATGCTAAAAATGTGCCTAATTTAAAGGCAGAGAAAGAAGTTGCCGCCGA
This sequence comes from uncultured Mollicutes bacterium, assembly GCA_900550795.1. GTDB lineage: Bacteria > Bacillota_I > Bacilli_A > RFN20 > CAG-826 > Alloenteromonas. The sequence goes on along the minus strand of URTN01000023.1, from coordinate 8,555 downwards.
AACCGGTCCAAAAGTAGGTTATACTGAAGGATGGTTCTTAAAAGGCGACATTAACAGCTGGAGCGAAAATAACCCGTTTACTTTTGACGAAACCGGTGTTTATTCTACAACAATAGAATTAAATGATTTATCTAAAAATAAGTTCAAGTTGTATCATAAGGACATTTCAAATTGGCCTGACTTTTCTTTGATTAAGAATTTTAGAAACGTAGAACCAAGCATTATAACATTTAAAGGAGACGACAAGGGCAATTCTTCCATTAATGAACTTGGCACTTATAAATTATCTTATATTCACAACAAAGGAACCGATACTGCTTTCTGGCTTGAAAAAGTTGGAACAGAAGTTACTGGTGAAGTAATCTACTTAGGAACTGATCTTGAAATCGTCGAAGGTGAAAGTACAACTAGGGTAGCCGGAAATTATCTTTATACATGGAATGACGATGTCACTGGCGCCCAGAAATATGAACAACTTGGCAGTTGGCCTGGAACACCTATAGAAAAGCTTAAAAGAACTGACTATTTCGGGACTTCTAGTTGCTTAAATTTTGATGGAAAAGGAGGAGTCTATAAGATTGACACATCTTTGTTCCCTAAAGCCAATAATTTCATACTGAGTTATGTAGAAAACGGTAATATGAAAGCTCAAACAAAGGATATGCATCTCGACGTTACCAACTGTAAACGCTATTATTCATTCTTCCAAGCTCCTGCAACTAGCGATGGTCATATCGTCAATGGTGATGAAACCGTTTATAATGCGGCAGAATTGGCATTTGATTTATCAAAAGCATTAGAAGGAACAACCCTCATTGCCCCAGGGGGAGAGAACAATAGTTATTACTCAGTCTGCAATTTAACTGATAAGGCTCAATTAAAGGGACTAATTGATAAATATGATGCATTAGGCAAAGACAAAGTAACATTTGATAAATCCACTTACTTGACATATGGATCTGGCGAAGGGGAAACATCAACAAATGATGATATTGCCCTTGCTCAATTGATGAATCAAATTAAAATCAATTATGCTAAATCGACTAATTCCGTTATGTTCTTAGGTGGCAATTCATCTAACAATGCTACATTAGTTGTTGCAGGAATCTCGGCCGCTACAATCATTGCATCCGCTTCGATGATAATACTTCGTCGTCATAAACATAAAAAAGCCTAATTAATAACATAAAAGGCACACTATATTTAGACTTATATAAGTAGTGTGTCTTTTTTTATTTATATAAATAAGTATAATTTCCCTTGCGATGAAATTCTCTATTATCTTCCCAATCAAAAACCAAACTGACATGTTCATTAAAAACCTTAAGGAAAAGGTCATTCCTTATTTTGAATCCTGTGGCCATGTTTTTGATATTATCGTCGTTCCTAATGGGTCAAGCGAAGAAGAACAAGCTAAATTAGAGAAAGAATTATCGTCTATGCCTCCATATGTAAAAATGCTTTCTTTTAGCAAGATTGGGGCAAAAGGTGCTGCTATTAAAAGAGGTATAGAAGCAAGTAGCTGCGATTATGATTTATTCATGGATGTTGACCTTGCCACTGATTTAAAAGCCTTTGATGTCATTAAAGAAAATATCGGCAAATACGATGCTTTTATAGGGGATAGGGATATGAAAGGGGCATATTCAGGAAAAAGACCTTTCATAAGACAACTTGGCCATGATGTATCTAAGCAATTGGTCAAATGGAGATTCCATTTCAAAGAAATTAGCGACACCCAATGTGGCTTTAAATGCTTCAAGGATAGCGTTGCCAAAGAGATGATTAAGCATCAAGTAATCGATGGGGTTGCCTTCGATGTTGAGTATTGCTATTTCCTATCCTTAAATAAATTTAGGATTAAGCGAATTCCGGTATATTGGATAAATGATGATGCCCATTCATCGATATCATTTGCAAAATCAAGCAAACAGTTTTCATCCGATTTAGGTAAAATAAAGAAGAATAAGAAGAATTACATACTTCCTAAGGGAGTCAAGGAATCATTATGTTAATAGATAGAGCAGTTGTTGAAGTTAGATCAGGAAATGGCGGGAATGGGGCTATTTCATTCCTAAGAGAGAAAAATCTTCCAAAGGGCGGTCCTGATGGAGGAAATGGCGGGAATGGTGGATCCATTTATTTTGTTGCCAAAAAGAATATCAATACCCTTTTAGCATATAGACATGGCAAGGCCATTATTGCTAAAGATGGCGAAAAAGGTGATAAAAAGAATAGATATGGCTTATCTATGCCTGATATTTATTGCGAAGTTCCTGTTGGCACTATCGTTTATCTAGAAGATGGCATGGTTCCTTTAGCTGATTTAAGCCACGATGGAGATAAGGTTTTAGCAGCCAAAGGAGGAAAAGGTGGCAGGGGGAATGCCTCTTTTAAAACTAGCAGACTTAGGGTCCCTAGGGTTGCCGAAAATGGTCATCCAGGCGAAACAAAACGCGTTGTACTTGAATTAAAATTATTAGCGGACGCTGGCTTAATTGGGTTCCCTTCGGTAGGTAAATCCACTTTCTTAAATGTCGTTAGCAAGGCTAATGTCCCTACAGCCGATTATCCTTTTACTACCTTAACTCCAAATCTAGGAGTAGTTACTCTTCCTGATCAAGAAAACCAATTTGTCTTAGCAGATATGCCAGGGTTAATTGAAGGTGCTTCAAAAGGAAAAGGATTAGGATTTTCCTTTTTACGTCATATCGAAAGATGCAGGGTTTTAGTTCATATGGTCTCGATGTCAGGAGAAAGAGATCCTTATGATGATTACTGCAAGATTAACGAAGAATTAAAAGATTATGGGGCTTCTTTGGAAAGCCGTCCCCAAATTGTAGTAGCTACTAAGATGGATATGGATGGGGCAAGCGAAAGAAAAGCTATATTCGATAAGAAACTAGGTTTTATCTCCTATCCATTATCTTCCTTGACTCATGATGGGGTAAACCCATTAATCCAAAAGATATATGAAACTATCCAGAACACTCCTGAATTCCCATTATTTAAGAAAGAAGACAACCCTGAATTCAAATTATATGTTGCTAAAGAAGAGGAAGAACCATTTCTTATCAAACACCCAAGTGCCCATCTATTTGTCATCGAAGGCGAGAAGGTACTTAGCCAATATAATTTGATTAACCTTTCTACTGACCAAGGTGTTGCAAAACTGCTTTCCTATCTAACTAAAATAGGAATAGATGCCGCCTTAAAAGAAAAAGGTGCAGTCGAAGGTGATACGGTTAGAATCGGTGATTTTGAATTTGAGTATTCTGAATAACACTAGTTTGCTTTAATAATGTTATAATTGCCCTATGGGAAAATTTGACTTTGGCAAAACTCTGATTCCACTTGTATCTACTTTAATTTGTTTTGCCATTGTCTTACTTTATTTATTGAATCTATGATCTATTCACTACTAGGAAAAATAAGCGAAATTAAAGAAAAATTCGTCGTTATCGAAGTAAACGGGATTGGATATGAAGTATTCGTATCTAGGATTTCTGATTTTACTTTGGATAAAGAATGCAAGATATATACACATGAAGTATTGACTCAAGATGACCATTATCTAGTCGGCTTCCTAACTAAATTAGAAAAGGAGGCCTTCTCTTCTTTGATTGAAGTGAAAGGAATTGGCCCTAAAACGGCAATTTCAGCCTTATCTAAAACTAATCCAAATGATTTGTTTTTGGCTATTTCTAGCAATGATGTCGGCTACTTGAAGAAATTGCCTGGGATTGGTCCAAAAGCCGCAAGCCAGATTATCCTTGATTTGAAGGGCAAATTAATTGATAACGCGAAAGAAAAAGCACCTAATGCCTATGTCGAGGTTAGGGGTGCACTTACTTCATTAGGATTCAAGAGCAAGGAAATAGATTCGATTATTGCTAAACTTCCAAAAGGACTTAGTGATGAAGAAGCGCTTCGCCAGGCATTAAAAGGATTAAGGAAATGAAAGATTCAAGTAGATTACTAGATGCTAGAAAAGAAGAAGAAGACATCACTAGCGAGCTTTCCTTACGTCCAAAGACCTTAAAAGAATATATAGGCCAAAGCGAGATGAAGGATAATCTAAAAGTCTTCATGGGTGCGGCTAAAAAAAGGAAAGAAAGCCTTGACCATGTTCTTCTTTACGGTCCTCCAGGACTAGGAAAAACTACGATGGCCTATGTCATTGCTAATGAAATGGGTGGCAATATAAAGCTAATCAATGGACCTAGCATTGAGCGTCCAGGCGATTTAGCTGCCATTTTAAGCGAGATTGAGCCCGGCGATCTCTTATTTATTGATGAAATACATAGATTATCCAGGGCAGTCGAGGAAGTCCTTTATGGAGCGATGGAAGATTTTAATCTTTCGATATTAGTTAACCAAAATGGATCTAGCCATGTATTAAATATGCCCCTTCCTCCATTTACCTTAGTAGGTGCGACCACTAGGGCTGGGGATTTATCTTCTCCATTAAGGGCTAGGTTTGGGATTTCCATGAAGATAGATTTCTATAATGAAGAAGAACTAGAGCAAATAATAAAAAGGACATCGTTAGTATTAGCAACTCCAATCGATGATAAAGCCGCTAAATTAATAGCGACTAGAAGCAGGGGGACTCCTAGAATTGCCAATAGGTTATTCAAACGTGTTCGTGACTTTGCTAATTTCAAGGGATTAGATGAAATCGGCTTAGAATTAACTAATGAAGCTCTTGATGCCTTGAAAATAGATTCACTTGGTCTAGATGAAGTTGATATCCGTTACCTAAATACGATTATCAAACGTTTCCATGGAGGACCTGTTGGATTAGAGGCAATAGCAACTTCAATTGGAGAGGAACTAACCAATCTAGAAGATGTTTATGAGCCTTATTTGCTATTAAGTGGATTAATAAATAGGACTCCAAGAGGGCGTGTTGCGACCGAAAAAGCCTATGCCCACCTTAAATTAGCCCATCAGAATACTCTTTTTTAAGGTTTTGGAATATATTTTATTGCTTGAAATTCCACTAAAGAGTATTCTTTAATACGGCACAGTGAATTATTGATGAATTATTTATAATTCAGTGAAGACTAGAGTAAAACAAGAGGAGAAAATATGCGTAGATATATATCTTACATTGCCATGTGTGCGACTCTATTAATCGGAATCGGAGCTTCCGTTTCCCCATTAATGAAAACGATGAATAGCGATTTAGCATATGCAGATGGCAAAACGCTTTATTTCAAGGCTAGCCATTATGAAGAAAATAGCGTTAATGGCAATTACCAAGATTTCTTGGCTGCCGAAGATATCAATGCTTCTGGACAACCAGTAATCAATGATTTGGCAAATACAGTCAAGGCTAGGCTTGATAATTGGGGAATGAGCGAATATGAAGTCAAGGTGCAAGGCTATGATACGATTGCCGTTTCGCTTCGTACAACTTCAAATTCGGAAACCCAATATTCCTACCTTGAGCAATATCTTTCTTTCTCTGGTGGTGATTATGAATTAGACGCTTCCGATACAACTCATGATGGCTATACTGACTCTGACTTATTAAAGACCATCATCGACGATCAAACAGCGACTATTGAAAATATCGACATGGGATCTTATAAAGTCCCAGTAGTAGTTGTCCCGTTAAAAACTGGCGATGATTATAAAGAAGCCTTCACTAACTTACTAAAATATTGTAATGACAATACAAAAGCTGCCGAAACCGATTCTAGCGGAAACGAGACTAGTGCCGCCCAAAATACCTTATTAGTTGTCTGGGCCAATAGAAAAGAAGACGATACCTATGACAAAGCCGATAAGGATGTTAATGTCAAAAATAGAATCCTAACAGTTGAAGCTACAACTAATGATAATGCCGTCTGGTATCAATCTAGCGATACCGATAAGGAAACCCCATATCTACAATTAATTCCAACTAGCGAAGCAATTTCTAGCGATGGAAATTATAATCCGAGCAAGACTAAAGAGGCCTATGAAGCTGCTGTCTTCCTCCGCAATATGTTCAATGCCTCTAATTTAGGCGATTATAGGCTTACATTTACCTATTCTGAAAAGGCCAATGCGACTGTAGAAAATTTAATTAGCGTTGGTGATTATGCTATCTCTCCAGCCTTAAGCAAGACTCTTATTTCTACTATAATTGTCTTCGTCTTCCTTTGCATTTTATTAGTGTTATTCGATAGAATCTTCGCTTTGGCTGAGATTACTTCCATTGCTTTATCTAGCTTTGGGGCATTTGGATTATTCGTTGCCTTTGGTAGCCAATTCAATATTGCTGCCTTATTAGGAATTATGGCTACTGGTTTAGTTGCCTTATTTGGTGCCCTTATATACTCTTCTAGATTAAAAGATGAAATATATAAAGGAAGAACATTAAAGAAAGCGAGCCAAGAAGCTGCTAAAAAATCAGTGCTTCCTGTTATCGATGCTGGCGTTGTCTCTATTATATTAGGTACATTTGTATATCTATTCGCCGGTGATTTGGCTTCCAAGTTTGGAGTTATGCTAGTTGGTGGTGGATTAATCGCTACCTTAGTTAACCTAGTCTTCTTAAGATTAGCAGGCTGGCTATTATGCACTGATAATTCAATGCAATCTAGCTTTGTAAAACAACTTAATATCAATGGTGAGAAGATCCCTGATTTAGTAAAAGAAGAAAAACAAACCTATTTCGGTCCATATCAAGATAAGGATTTCTCTAAAGGAAAGATTTGGGTAGGAATCGTTACTAGCTTATTTGTCTTAGCTGGCATTGGAACTATGATAGGATTTGGCGTTAAGAATGGCGATGTCTATAATGATGCTGCCTATAAGCAAAGCCAAACCGTCCTAAGAATTGATGTAAGAAGCGAAAAGAGCGAATATATCACTGTTTCTAGTTTATCTGACGTAGCCCACTTATTCGGAAAAGACGCTACCGGAGATTCATATTTACTTGATTCCATCAAGATTGATGACAAGGCCTTGATTGAATATGTTTCCAATCCAAATGAAGATATCAAATTATCTGAAACCCCAAAAGCAATTTATGAAACTGCCGATGCTGGTACTGGTAAGACTTACTATTGGTTCTATTATGAAATCAAGCTCAATGCCTATCTCCCATTAACTGAAGAAAATGGTGGAGACAAGATGTATAGCATCTCTACTCTAGATGCCTCAAATACCTGGTCAGCCCCAACTAGTTTAGGGTTAAACGATGCAATCACTAATTTCATCGAAAATAGATATGTTAGGGAAACTGCCGATTATATCTCTTATTTTGCAACTGTTACCCCTGAAATTGGCCAACCATATTTAGGAAGCGTTGCTCTTGGAGTTGGAATCGGAATATTGATTAGTGTTGTCTATTTAGTTCTTAGATATGGCATTTCTAGAGCCTTATCAATGGGAATAGTAGTAACTGCTTCAAGCTATATTGCTGTTGCCTTCTTCGTAATTGCTAGAATTTCTACTTCCCCAGTAGTTGCCCTTGGTTCAGTTGGAGTTGCTCTAGTCGGCTTCTTACTTGCCTTATTCATTGCAACTTACGAAAAGGAATTAGTTGCCTCTACACATGCTAAAGAAAGAGGAACTGTTGAATTTAAGCTTGATGTTGTCAAGAAATCTACATCTAGACAAGCTGGTATCCTTATCATCTTCGCTTTACTAGCTGCTTATGTTGGCATTGTCTATTTCGCCTTTGGGCCAATTTACTTCATGTCACCATATCTAAGCTTCATATTAGGATTAGCATTTGCTCTAGCTACTACCTTGACCTTATATCCATTCTTATATTCTTGCTTCGTCAAGATGTTCTCCCACATCAAGATCAAGCCACTTAAGAAGAAAAAGAAGAATGCCGGCGGTCAATTAATGAAAAAGAAGAAATCTGCCGAGCCTGAAGAAGCTATCTTTATCGGTATCAATGACTAATGGATACTTTTCTAGAGAAAATAAAAAAATATTATAATCTTGATGAAGAAGGTTTTAGCAAACTGATTGCTAAGCCTTCTTTTGCTAATATTCCTCTAATTAATGACCATCCTAGCGTGATTAAGGCCAAAGAAAGGATAGAAAAAGCCATCAAAGATAATGAGAAGATAATCATCTATGGCGATTATGATTGCGACGGCATCATGTCGACCTCGATTATCTATTATTCCTTGCTTAAATTAAATAAGCATGTATCTTTCTTTATCCCTTCTAGATTCAAGGATGGATATGGCCTAAATCTAGACAATGCCAAAAAGATAGCTAAAGCAGGTTATTCTTTATTAATATGCGTCGATAACGGAGTCAATTGCTTTGAAGCCATTTCCTATTTAAAGGAAAACGGTATCGATACATTGATAATCGACCATCATGAAATAGGAGAATCCTTGCCTGAAGCCACATCTATTATCCATGACGATTTATTGGATTATGGGGAATATAATGTCTCGGCTGGTTATCTTTCTTTCTTGTTTTCGATTTGTTTACTAGGAAAAGTCGATCCATATCTATTAGTTTTAGGTGCTATATCGATAATTTCTGATACGATGCCAATGAAATCCTATAATAGGGAAATAGTAGCC
>URTN01000022.1 GCA_900550795.1 uncultured Mollicutes bacterium | reverse complement strand
TTAACATATTGTTTGATAATTTAAAAGTTATCGAACAAAACTAGCAATATGTTTGATAAGTTTTAAACAAATGGCGCTTTTTTGTTTCATTTTGTCAATTAATAACGTAATATTTGCCTTGCATATGGGAATAGATGACGTTAAACAATTAGAAAGAGAGAGCAAAAAAAGGAATACCCTTTACTTTGCAGCTCTAGGTATATTGTTTTTCGTTTTGATTCTATCTTTTTTCTTTGCCTTGCTTATTGATTCTAGCGGACTTGAATTCCTTGATATGTTAAAAGGGTTATTTAGAGTAGGCAGCAAAAAGGCAAATATCATAATCGGGAATATAAGGTTAAGAAGAGTAATTGCTTCTTTGCTTGTTGGAACTGGATTAACGTTATCTGGAGCCATAATGCAATATTGCCTTAATAATCCAATGGCTTCCCCTTCTACATTGGGGGTATCAGAAGCAGCGACATTCGGTGCTACTATTGCCTTAGTTATTTTCTCTAGTGGAAACTTCTCTTCCAATACGGTTCTTTCTATCACTAATCCATATCTAGTTTCTACTTGTTCTTTTATCATGGCTTTAATTGCAATCCTAATAGTTTTATTCCTATCTAAATTCAAAGGCTTTTCACCGTCTACTGTTGCTTTATGTGGAATAGCTTTAGGCGGCTTATTTTCTTCTTTGACTGCAATAGTCCAATATTTTTCTAGCGATTCGAATGTAGCAAGCACAGTCTATTGGACATTTGGAGATCTAAGTAGACCTAGTTTCCTTCAATTAGGCATAATGGCTGTAATTATTATTCCTAGCATTATCATCTTCCTAATCTTGTCTAGAAGAATAAATGCCTTAATGGAAGGGGAAGAGGTTGCTAAATCGCTTGGAATTAGAACTAACTTATTAAGATTTATTTGCCTTCTTCTAGCATCTTTAATCTGTGCGGTTACGGTTTCTTTTGTCGGGATTATTGGATTTATTGGATTAGTTGTCCCTCAAATCGTGTCTAGATTAATTGGAGATAACGCCTCTAAATCGCTTCCTTTAACCGCTCTAATTGGTTCAATATCGATGCTGTTGCTTGATACTTTATCTAGAATCTTAGTTAGAGGAACTAACTTACCAGTAGGTTCGTTAACTACCTTAATAGGAGCACCTGTTTTTATCTACATACTTCTTACTTCTAGGAGGCAATCCAAATGGAATTAGACATACATGGGTTGACTCTTTCTTATTCAAAAAAAGGTGAAAACGTATTAGAAAACGTTTCCTTATCTTTAGAAAAAGGTGAGATAGGAATATTAATCGGTAGGAATGGGATTGGTAAATCAACATTACTAAAATCATTAATAGGTTCGATAAAACCAAAAGAAGGTTCAATTGAAATTGAAGGGAAGCAAATTGAATCATATAAAAGAAACGAACTAGCAAAGATAGTTTCTTTCTTGCCTCAACAAATCATTCTTCCGTCAAGATTAGTAAAAGAAGAAGTATCTTTAGGAAGGTTGCCATTCTCTCCAATATTTTCTTCAAAAGAAGATAAAAACATCATAATGGCTGCAATGGAATCAGTCGGAATATCACACCTAGCAAATAAGTACTGCAATGAATTATCCGGAGGAGAAATCCAAAAGGTTGGGATAGCTAGATCGTTAGCGAGTCAATCAAACCTAGTCTTAATGGATGAGCCAACTTCTAATCTTGATTTAAAATCATCATATTCTTTAGCCAAAACAATCAAAGAACTATCTAAAGAAAAAGGGATTACCTTCCTAATCTCGATGCACGATATACACTTGTCCTCCTTCCTAGGAGATAAGTTCTTCTTCCTAAAAGGGAAAGAGATTATATGTTCAGGAGGAAGAGAAACTTTAACTAACGAGAACATGAAAAAGACATTCGATTTGGATGATGAATTCATTCTAAATAATGGGGGCATTACTTTATTTAATATTGAAAAGGATATACAAAAATGAAAAAACAACTCTTATTACTAACCATGTTAGCAACTTTGGCTAGCTGTGGAGTTCCTTCTACTGGAACATCTTCTAGCGAGGATACCGGTACAACAGATACTACTAAAACAACCGAAGAAACTACAACGGAAGCAAAAGAAATTACCTTAACCGACTTAATTGGAAGAGAAGTAAAACTAGTCCCGGGAAAAGCAAAACGTATTGTTTGTATTGGAGGGGGTGCTTTACGTCTATATAGCTACGTGGGTGACTTGTCTTTACTTTCCGGAGTTGAAAGAGTTGACGTTGAAGGGCCTAATGCTGATAAGTTTGGCTTTGTAAATAACGCCTTAGCAATTAGGCCATACAAAATCATCCATCATGAAGCGTGGGACAACTTACCATCTTGCGGAATGGGCGGACCAAAAGCCCAAAAAGTTGACATGGAAGCTATTTTAAATTGTGACCCAGATTTAATTGTTTCTTTATATAGCAACGACAAAGCCGGAATGGATAACTTGTCCGCTACATTAGATGTTCCCGTACTAACTTTATCCTATGGGAATAACGAAGCGTTTGATGAAAACATCAAGAAGTCTCTTGAACTATTAGGGAAAGCCCTAAACAAAGAAGAAAGAGCAACCGAATTAGTTACCTATATTAAAGATATCGAAACGGATTTAGCCACTAGATCAGAAGGAATCGCATACGAAGATAAGCCAAGCCTATATTTAGGTTGCCAGGCTAACTATGGACTAAAATCATTTGAATCCTCCACTGCTGGATACAATGTTTTCAAAGCTGCTGGGGCTAGAAATTATTTAGATGATCTAGAATTAAAGGGTTACCAAAAATCAGTCAATCTTGCTGAATTAGTCAAATCTAGTCCAGATAAAATTATTCTTGATGCCGGTGGATTAGGGTTATTCAAAGCTGACTATAAGATTCCTGAAAAGAAGGAAATATTTAATAACATCGATGCGATTAAGAACCAAGAAGTCTATATCCAAATGCCATATAACTCCTATTATACAAATCTAGAAATTGCATATGCGGATGCTTATTATGCCGGAATAGTTTCTTTCCCAGAAAGATATAAAGATTTCAATCTTAAAGATAAGGCTAACGAAATCACCAAGAAGTTCTTAGGCGTAGATTTCTATGATAATGATAAGTTAGACAATGATATCTCTGATCAAATGTTAGGCGGATATCAAAAGATTAATATGCCATTAGAGGATTTCCTCAATGAAAAAGTCAAATAAACATATAGAATCATTTTTTAATAATCTTGCCCCTACTTGGGATAATTCCCAAGATAGGGAGGATTTTAAATTCGCATTAATTGACCAACTCGGATTAAAAGAAGGGGATCGTGTATTAGATTTAGCATGTGGAACAGGTGTTGTAACTTCAAAAATACAATCCATTACCAAAACTAAAGTTACTGCATTAGACATATCGAAAAAAATGATCGATATAGCTAAATCCAAATGCCAGAACCCTGAAATTGATTTTAGAGTCGGTGATTTCTATGAATTCGATGAGACCGATTTTGATTATATTGTAATTCTAAACGCTTATCCTCATTTTCTTGACTTGGATGAACTTAAGAAAAAGTTTCACGAAACATTGAAACACGGGGGACGTGTAGCGATTATTCACGCTTGCGGAAGAGAAGAATTGAATTCTCATCACGCTGCTCACGCGCTGAAGGTATCTAGAATGTTAAATAGCGTTGATGAAGAAGCAAAATTCTATTCAGATTGCTTTAAAATAATCAAAAAAGAAGAAGATAAAAACCACTATATTTTAATACTAGAAAAGGAATAGATTTTAGCCTACTTTTACATCTAGTAATTAAAACTACATTACTTTTTTCAACTCTATTTTCTTATTTATTAATCGATAGATATCGAAAATAGTTAAGATTTAATCGAATTTTTTATGGACTCTCTAAATTGGAGAGTCCTTTTCTCTAGTTTAGAAAGTGCGAAGTAGAGTGACATTGACTTTCATTTTATTAAAATGGCATTGCCTAAAGAGGCACTTATCTATGATAAACGTAAAATCAATCACAACTTCACTTACAAATACTAAATTCAAAAGGTATTCGCTCATTGCAATCGGTTCAATCGCTTTAGGCGTTGGGGCTGGGTTTGCAGGGGCTAAGATTTTGAAGCCGACCGTAACCGAAGTTGTTATGAATGAAAATAATTCTCTTGCAGTTACAGAAGGATATCTAAAACTTGCAAGAACTGCTTATGACACTGCGATTAAAAATGGAGATCCACTTGAAGAAGCATTAACTCCAGACCAAATGATGAATTTGGCATACGACATGCTTGGCAATCTAGAATCTACCAAAGCTATCGGAATTGGCGTTTCAAATGCTATGAACATCACTAGCCAGGAAATTCAAAGCTGTGCCATAAAAAACGGTGATGAGTATTTTGAAGAATCAAATTCGTTAGGAATTGTTTCCATTCATAACAGAATGTATCAAAGCGGTGATACCACTACCACTTATTGGGGTGAAAAAGACGATTATGAAAATCATCCAAAGAAAGAAATGACCAATGAAGAATATTCCTCAATGATGGGTAGGAAAATTAGCGAAGGGTTGGTTTATGTTGTATTGCCATCCACCATTGCAAAAGAAAATGTAAATACCCCAGGATATGAAAATGCTCCTACAGGAATTTATAAAGAAGATAACGGATATCGAATCGAAATTGAAATGGACGTCAAAGCTACTTCAAGCGGTTCGTCCTATATGCCAGGTGTTTATAGATATCAAAAGCAAATGAAAAACATCTCGAATCTAAGTTCATTCCCAAACTTCACCTATTGCCATTTAACTGCAATGGTCGACAAGGATTTAAAGCTTATTTCGATGAAGAACGTAGAAAGCTATACCGCCACTATGGCTTCTGTACCGTTCCCTGCCACATGTAAGGCAGAAATGACTACTTACTATTTCACAGATCAAGAATACAAAATTCCTGATTTAACCGAAAAGATAGATTACTCAATCACTAAATAGGGAGTGTTGAAAAATGGATCAATTTAAAAGAAATGTTAACGGCGTCGAAAAAGCCGCTATAAGAATTAGAAGGGGCATAGCTACAGGATTAATGAGCCTTGCATTTTTTGGCATAACTGCCGGTGCAACCTATCTATTCATTCCCGCAAAACATGAAACCATCACTCCTGATGATAACGAAACTGATATAACTCCAGATATCCCAGATACTGGCGACAATAATGATGGAAGAGGAAAGCTCATCCAAAACTTATTAACAGAAGTTACAGGAGAAGGATTAAGGCTAAATGTTGATAATGGTTATGTTTCCTTTAATTCCGATAACGAAAATAAATTAACGTTTGATAATACAAAGGTTGATTTGTCCTTATCCAGCATCGATACAAAGCAATTAATCAAAGGCATAAATCTAAAAATAAACGCCCCTGTTAATTATTGCGGAAAGATGCGTTCTTTGGCGTTAGACAAAATTGAGGATTATGCATATTTTGATATCTCTAATGATGATGAAGGAAATATCGATGACGCTGCTAGAAATTATAATTTTAGATATAAAGTAAACCTAGCAACCAAAACTCCTTCCGAATATGGAGGAGAGGATAGTAATGACCCAACTACTGGCGGTGAAGTTATCTATAACTATGGTGATTTCTCATATGTAGTAGATACTATTCTTAATATTTTAACTGCCGATGATAGCGGACTTCATGGCAAGATTAATTTCCCATCTTTCTCTACCATAATTGGTGGAGATTCTTCTAGCGAAGGAAATACAAATACTGAAAATTCATCTAGTGAATCTAGCATGGATACTGATGCCATGTTAGATGCTTTCAACAATATGAAAGAAGGCAAATACAATGATAACCCATACTATTTGCTTGAACTTCCAATTGGAAATGATACTTATAAAATCGGATTAGCAACTGATAAGGATTATAACCTTGCAAAAGTGGATTTCCCTGCAAAAGTCTCTTTAGATAACGGAAATACATATACCGATAACCAAGAAGAATTTGCAATCAATAACGAAACTAAGCTAAAGATTTCTGCTTCTGTTTATTCTGGAAGCGAAGCCAATATCGACTGGGCCCATCCAAAATACGAAGCACTTTCTTATAGAGAGATATATAACTCACTTGATTTATTTAAAGAAGTAGCAAGCCTTATCGCCGTTCCAAAGTTTGGATTAAAGATGAATCTAGATTTAAGAAGATCTAGCGAAGGAAGAGAAGCTTCTTTATATGTAACAGAAAAACAAGCCCAAGAAGAAAAAGCCTATATCGATTTAGATGCTGATGTCGATTTCTCTAAATATAGTCTAAATAGCATTGGTGCTTCCTTAAATATTGGTAAATATGTTAAAGAAGGCAATGCCTTAACTTCTACCAAAGACAAAGCAAGTCAAACCCTAGAAGTAAAGAAATTAGAAAACGCAGACGACTTCTATCTTGGTTTGAATGCCGCCTTAAAAGCTAAAACAAATAAGACAACCATTGATACCGTGTATTCAAATATCAAAAACGCTATTGATGGAATGAATGGCGGAGAAACAACCACCAAACAAATCAAGACAACCAAAAGAGCAATCTCTGCTTCAATTGATGCAGTCGCCAATAGTGGATTAGCTAATGGCATTGAGCAAAAGCGTTATGACTGGGCTCTAGACATGCTAGAAGAATTCAAGAATAGCGATAACAAGATTTGGATGACATTAAATCTAAAACCTGCTGGAATTAATGGAAAAATCAAAATCGTCTTAGATAGAACTGTCATCGATGGAGTCAAGCCATCATTAGCCAAGATATCTTTTGAAAATATTGAATTCGCATCCTTTACTTTAAACGGAGCATTAGAAGTTGATAGATCAATGTATGATGTTCCAACTCTTGAAGATGCTTCCAAATATCAAGAACTAACCCATTTAGTAGGCTTGAGTGAGCAAATATCATCTATAGTTTCTTCTAAACAAGCACTAATTAATTTAAGTGGATCCATTAAAGACGAAAGCAAGAAAGATGTAGTCGGAAATAACTACACGGGTTTCGTATTTGATGGAAAAGTTGCTGTTGATGCTAACGATATGAAGGTTGGAATGGACATCAAGGGAGTTGAACATAATTATGCTTATCTAAATGACCATTCAATAAAAATGGATTTAAATCCAAATGACGCCGCTAATGGAATTGATTCAGTTAACATCAAGTATTCATCCGCTAATGAATCTACTTCCGAACTTGAAAAACGTACCAATCCAAAATCAACCGGGTTAGTCGCAACCTTATCCACTACTTCCATGATGAATTCCTTAAAAGACATCATGGATACATTCAATATCGACCAAACCGATGACGAAAATAAATCAATTGGAATAAAAGACGATAGATTCAATAGACTATTCTCTTGTTTCTCTAACGAATCTTCTTCTTCCTTATTAAGTTCTATAACCAATGGTAAATATTTTGATTTATTAGATACCAAGGTCTTAGAAAAAGTTGATTTTGCTTCTGGAAATGGAACCGCCAATGAATTTATAGTCAATGGTGATTCGCTTGGATTAAGCGGCAAGGCTACTATCAAAGTCCAATATGAAACCACTCCAACTGGCGAGAATAATCCTGGATTCAAATCCATGACCATCACTAGTGGAGAAGTAACTAAGTTTGAAGTTACTATCGGACTAGAAAAGACTTCTTTAAACGAAGCTGATAAAGCTTCTTATCTAGATTGTGTCGAAATATTAAATTCCGATAAGGTCATCAATTTAAATAACCTAATCGATATGCTCTCATATGGAGTTGCCACTACCATGATTGGGGCAAAAGATAATTACAATACTTCTACTTATTCATTCGGCGCTGATGTTTCTATTGTCTTAGGCAAATATGAATTCACAGCTTTAAGAGTAAACCTAGTTGCTAAGGTTAGAGGCGCTCAAACAATGCTATATGCTACATTAGATAACCTTCCAGTTATCAAAGGCATAAACGCCCCAGAAGGAATGCCATATTTCCGTGATGCTGAATATAGCGGTGCCAGGGATGTTGCTCTTTATTATTATGCTGATGGCTATAATCCAAAAGGATTTGTAACCATGACAAGAAATTCTTCTTATGGCGCTATTAGGAACGTAACCGATTCAGTTACCATCTCTGGAGATAACTTCTTCTCCAACATGGGTGAATGGATACTTAAATACCTAATCGGCGTTAACGAAACTTTCTTCGAACAAAAAGAAGAAAATGGCAATACCGCAACCACCACGGAAACTCCTTCCAATCCTATAACTTCAAAAGCCATTCACATTGAAGATGTAATTGGAGGATATGAAGTAAATAACAACACCCATTCATTAAATCTTGATCTAAATGCCTTAACTTATCTTCCATTCTTTGGCGAGACTAAATTAGATGTTACCTGTGCTGATTTAGACGGCAATAATGGGAAAGCTATTTCTAGATTAGCCTTAAGTGCTGGCATTAGCCTTGGAGGAGAATTAAAAGTCTGTTCTATCAAACTCGATGCTAAATTAAATAACATCTCTGATACAGGTGTCTATTCAAATGCCTGGGAAATTGAAGGCAATAAATTCAAATCCATCTATAGCCCAACTTATGAAGCTAGCAACGGAAAGGAAAATCCATTTGTCTTAGCAAAAGACAATTACTACAAACAATATAATGAAAACGATGGCGCTTTGACTGCTGGTAACTACTACGTTAAAGCTTCTGTCTAATTAAATTTAAAAGCAATATGAAGAAATTTAGTCTTACAAAATTATTAAAGACTAGGGGGGCAATGCCTTTGTTGACATTGCTTCCTTTATTATTTTCTTCATGCGCTTATCAAGTCGAAGCCACTAAAAATAACGCCTCGACTCCAACTGGAAAAACAACATCTACCACTACTTCTAGCGAAGTTAGTTTTAATAAAGAAAAGATCAAGAAAACGTTTGAAGAATCTTTATTCGACGGGGTTAGTTTTACCGTTGATAATGGCTATCTAAACCTAGGTGGAGATAATAATAAAGTCTATTTCAATAATGCTGAAATCAAACTCAAAATTGAAGCATTATCACTTAATGGGTTATCT
>URTN01000021.1 GCA_900550795.1 uncultured Mollicutes bacterium | reverse complement strand
ATGATGGACTTGCCTTCTTTTTTCATCTGGTATAGCAATTGGTAAATGAATTGCTTGACACCGATATCAACGCCTCTAGTCGGGCAATCTAATATCAATATCTCGGAATCATTAGCAACCCATTTGGCAAATGATACTTTTTGCTTATTGCCACCAGAAAGGGTATTTACTAATTGTTGGGAACTATTGCATTTAATTTGAAGGTCCCTAATTTGCTTATTGACCAATTTCTTTTCAGGTCCTTTGAAGACGAAGAAATTGAGTTTGGCAATGTTATTGATCGAAGCAATGGCAATGTTATCGAATATATTTGATTTAGTAGCCAAGGCTTCGACATCTCTATTTTTGGAGAGGTAGCCAATCTTATGTTTCATAGCCCCTACTTCACTAGTTACTTGATAGCTTAAGTCTTTGCCAGTATAAACAAATCCACCTTCAAGCTTGATATTTCCGAACAAGGCTTTTCCTAAATCGTGCATACCGCAATCAGAAAGGCCACCGATTCCAAGTATTTCGCCTTTATGTAATTCAAGGTCAACGTGCTTAAGTTTATTTCCTTTGATACCGTCAACTATCTTCAAGACGACTTCATCGCTATAGGAGCCATCATAATCAGCCCTATAGTAATCGCCTTTTAATTCACGGCCAATCATGTATTTCTTGATTAAATCAGGATCGAATTCATTCTTTTCCTTGCTTAAATTTGCAACGATGTCACCATCTCTAAGTACGGTCAAGGTATCGCACTTATCAATCAATTCGTCCAAGTCATGGGAGATAAATAAGACTGAACGTCCTTCATTCTTGAGTTCTTCCATCTTCTTATATAACAAGTTACGTCCGACTTCACTTAAGGCGGTTGTGGTTTCGTCAACGATGAATATTTCCGGATTCTTGTTTAGGCATTTGGCAATTTCGATTAATTTACGGTCCTGCATATCATAGGCAAAAGTTGGGGCACCTGGATAAATGTGGTTGACTCCAATCTTATGTAATGCATTCCCAGCATATTTCTTTAATTTCTTGCCGTTAACAAATAGGCCAAAGATAGCATTCAAGCATACTTTCCTAATGGCTTTCAAGGTTTTTGAAGAGACATGTTCCTTTAAATTTGAGCAGGCATTCAAATAATGGTTCTTTAAATAAGTGACATCATTTTTGATCCAAAGCCTTCTTAGATATGATTCGTCATCATTTTTCTTAACGGCGGCTTTATATTCTTGTTTAGCCATCTTTATGGCGTATTCTCTTCTTCTAGTAACTAAAGTAGGATCAAGATTTTCCTTATTCTCATTATATTTAACATTAATAAAATCGATTTTGGATTGAAAGGAAGCAAAAGATTCGGTTGCTTTCTTGTCAAATCTTTCATCTTCTTTAGTTATCTTAGCAGGATTGCCTTTTACTAAAGTTTCATTTAGTTCAAGATATTTGGCTTTTAAAGAAGCAAGCATTTCCTTTATTAACTTCTTCTTTTCTTTCTTGCTTTCGATAGAGCTAAGTTTTTCATTATATTGATTGTATAAATCATCAAATTCCTTTAATGACAAATCAAATAATGGAGAGAAATTCTCTACCTTCTTGCTTTCAAAATAATTCTCACCAGAAAAATTGGAAAGTTCGCCTAGATAGATATTCTCGGCAACAGAAATATTGCCAATTGTACCATTTTCCTGGACTATGATACCAATGCCGCCATTCAAGGCTTCGACCATGGAAGATGGTTTCCATTCTTTGCCATGGTATTCCATTTGGCCACTAGTTGCTTCATAAATTCCAGTCATGATAGCAGACATTGTTGACTTTCCAGAGCCATTTTCGCCGATGAATCCGCGAATTTCACCTGGATAGATTGCAATGTCGACATCATTAAGGGCAATAGTAGGTCCAAACTGTTTTACAATGTGACTTGCTTTAAAAATCGGTTCCTTCATGATTTACCTCATTCTTTGACGATGACATTTTATTATTAAGCAAGTCTAGTTTTAACTCTATATTTTAACTGAAGTTACTCAATTTTTTGTATTCTATAACGTTTTACCGATATAACAATTGATTTACAATGTCAAAAAAGTGAGTATTTCTAATTGAAGAATGTAATCGCTTACTTTACAATCTAGACATGAAAAACGAAACAATGCTAATTAATTTCGAGAACAAGATCCCAATGAGTTTCTCGATTGTCAAATTCGATACCATCTACCGCCATATGCATAACATGGCTCAGCTACTCCTTATATTAGATGGGGAATGCGATATATTTATAGGGAATAGGTGTTACCATGCATCTAGTGATGATTTAGTTATCATTAACCCCCAGCAATTCCACCACATCATTAGCCAAGATGTCGCGACTTTGATTTCCGTATTAATTGATGTTAATGGATTTTCTATCGATGGAGGGGGTGACAATATTTACTTTAACCTCAATTCGATGGAAGTAAAAAATAACCCTAGATACAACACGATTCGTTATCTTTTATATTCAATAATTGCCTATAATACGATGGAAAATGTCAATTCCATCTATACCAATAGGGCTATTGCCTATTCTTTCTTTGCCCAGTTAGTTAACGATTTTAAAGTCGTCGCTCCAAAAGAAGCTACTTTGAACAGAGAATCCCTAGATACGATAAATAAGATAAACGGATATCTAAATGACCATTACAAAGAGAAGATTACCCTTACTTATTTAAGCGAGAAATTCAATTATTCTGTATCTTATTTGTCTAGGCTATACAAGAATACATACGGGCTTAACTTCATTGATATCTATGATAATTTAAGAATCAACCATTCATTAAACGATTTGCTTCAAGGCAATAAAACCGTCCAGCAAATTAGCGATGAGCATGGTTTTGAAGATGTAAGAAGTTATGTACGTGCCTTTAAGAAAATAAATGGGACTACTCCTAATGAATATAGACAAAAATATGAGCGTAAGGCAATCAAGCTCATCAATACAGACAATAAATTGTTCAGGAAGCAGGCATTGGACAAAATATTATCCAAATATGAACAATATGGCTCTCCTAATGCCCATAAAGATAATTCAGTCAGGGCAACAGAAATGCTTATCCCAATCGATTTAAAGGGGAAGACGAGAAAGATTAAATGCAAGGGCAACGAGGTACTAGAATTATTCGGACCTAGCGATTTAGTTAATGAACTTGTAACAAAGGGATTAAGCGAAGCGAAAAAGGATCTAGATTATAAATATCTACTTATCCCCCATATCCTAGCCAAGCAGACACATATATTAAATAGAGATGAATCTAACCAATGGAATATCAATTACGTCTATTTCTCACATATACTAAATAAGATAATAGAGAATAATGCCTTACCTTATCTAATATTTGAATATAACGAAGATTTATTAAATGTCGATGAATTCTATACTTTGGTAAATCAAATGCTAGATTATATGGATGTCGTCTTTAAAGATAAGCTTGATGGGGCGATGATTTCTTTTTCTAAGATCAGGAAGCCTAATACATATACTGATCCCAATAGCAAAGAATCCATCACTTTATATAACTCTTTATTCCAGACAGTTAGAAGAAGAGAAAATAAATATAAGATAGGTACCCCTCTATTTTATAGGAAAGACATTGAATCTCATGATGGGTATTTCTCTTTCCTAGACAGGATAAAGAAATTAGATTTAGAATTTGATTTTATTCCGATTAAATATGTAGATGATTTTAGCGATGATTCAAATCTAAGCAAGAACCGTCATGAAATGGCAGATTTCATATCCTATCTAAAGCAAAATAATGGATTTATCGAGAATAAGATGTTCTTCCATGGGGTTAATTTTACTAATAATGAATCCCTATTAAATGACACCTTATATTCATCGAGCTATCTAATTGAAAACTTTATCGAGAATGAAAAGGATTTGTCTAGTTTCTCAAAAAATAGTTTTGTAGATAGGACTTCAGTAAGTGCCTATGATGCCAATCAATATCATGGCAAGGACGGGATGCTTACTTATGATTATATCAAGAAGAGTTCATATAATGCCTATTGCTTATTATCTAAATTAGAAAACAATGTGTTATCTAATTCTTCTAATTACCTAGTGACTATAAACGAGAATAGGCTGGTAATCCTTCTAAATAATTATAACCACTACTCCGATTTATTCGCCGATAAGGAATATTTCCAGATATCCAACCTAAATAGATATACTTGCTTCCCTAAATCCACGAACATTACCTATAAATTAAAGATTAATAACTTAAATTACAATTCTGCCAAAATAAAAATATCCACCATATCAAAAAAGAGCGGTTCTAGTTATGATAAATGGTTGGATATGGGTGGGAATAAATTGCTTAACAAAGATGAAATCGAAGTTTTGAAACATCTTAGTGAGATAGATTATTCTAGCAGGGAAGAATTCATTACTAGCGATGAATTAGAATTAAATGTTACAGTTGGTCCACTTGAAACAAAATTAGTAGAAATCAAATTCAATTAATCTATATATCTATATTATATATAAGGTATTAGTAGTTCTTTAATCTATAAGTCGAATATGTAACCGCGAATATCCCTAATAAAAATAAGCATATTCCAGTTATTATAAAAGACACGAAGGAAGAGCTGTCCTTATTGATATTTTCAATGAAGGAACAGCAAAACATAACTATCCCAGCTATGATAGAAAGGACGCCTGTAATGATACCTCCAATGCAATTATGCTTATGGTTTCTTTCAATAATTGCAGAGGCTTTTTCATCTATAACTACTTCAGGATTATTAGATAAAGGATAACCGCAATGAGGGCAAGTAGGTGCTTTGTCACTTATTTCTTTATGACATTCAGGACATTTAATTAAGGCCATATGGTTTCTCCAGATTTGTCTCCATTATATAAACAAAAAATACTATAGTTCAACGAAAAACCTTTTAGCTATAAATTTGGTTTCAGGATCATTTTCAAATTCATCGCCAGGATTAGCAAGTCTAGAAGCAACATTTTCTCCTTTCATTATGTCTAGTAAAGGTATCATGTAGTCGCCTTGGATAGCAATTTCTTCTTTTCCAAACTTGAATATTATTGCTTTCAATATTCTAAGCGAGTCTGCTTTGTCGTCATATGTAATTTCGGCATAATCTTCAACTAAAGTAATTCCGGTAATCCCTTTTTTAACTTCCACATTTATTTGAGTGACGTCTTTTAAAGCTGAAATAGCGTCTTTTTCATCGATAGTTTTAGCCAAGAACATCGGGTGGTCATCATCTTCGTTGCCAAAAAGTGGATATGGCTTATAGCCATAGTCGAGTAAGACTATTGAATCATTGAAAAATAATTCAATTCTTCCATAAACAGTTTCTTTTCCAAGCTTATCTAAAGGGTCATGCCTAAAATTAATAAGTTTCTTTCCGATTAGACTTTTTAGAAGAGCTTTTTCTTCATTACTTAAACAAAAATTAACCATATGATTTTCTTTCGACAATCAATTGTACATCGAAAAACTGATAACTTTTACTTTTCTAACAAAAAGGCCCGCTGCATCACCTAACTGATTTAGCAATAGGCCTAAAATTATTATTTTTTCTTAAATATTCCTTTAGTAACTAATATCAAGTCATTAAAGGACTTTTTCTTAATTACAAACCAGAATAATGAGAATCCTGCTAGAGAAGCTGCAACGCTAGAGCCAATTACAATTCCTGCAATTGCACCACCTGATAATCCGCTATTTGGGTTTAGAGGAATATCTTCATATTTAGCAATCAGGACCATTTCTTTTGTAACGGTGAAGGTATATTCAGGATCAGTAGAAACTATATTTCCGTCTGCATCAACCCATCCCGCAAATCTTTTTCCTTCTTTTGGAGGTTCAGCAACAATAGTCACTTTATCACCTTCTTTATAGAACCCATCTTCTCCGTCACTAGAAGCACCCCCACCGGTAATGGTAATTTTATGGGTACCAATCTTAGCAATCCTAAGATCATCTATAAGCTTACCATTTTCATCGAAATGATGCTTACAGATTGAGCAATCTTGATGACCTTTGACACCAAATTCTTCTGTAGTTGGGGCAACTTCATTAATCCAAGAACCAAATGAGTGGGATTCTATATCTTTTTTATGATCACAGTTATGGCATTCATAATAATGAGATGAATCATCTGCTGAATGGGTAGATTTATAATCATGAATTATAGTTTCTTCCAAAGTGATTTCGTTTTTACAGGCTTCATCAAGGAATAATTTGCCACATTCACTTCTTTCGCATTCATAATAGGCAATGTTCCCATCTTTGCCATTTTTGCCATTTTCATCAGCCTTAATAACATCATTTGCTGTGACATGTTTGACTTTGTGAGACGCTTTAATAACTGCATCTTTTTCATTCCAAATAGTCTCACATTCACGTCCAACAAATTCCTTTTTGCAATCAAGACAAATATATTTATCGTGCTTACCATCACTTGTACAGGTCTCTTCAAACCCAGCTTCTTTTAAGGTGACGTTATCATGAGTACAATCAGTTGCCAATGGAAGTTTGAATTTAATGGTGACTTCTTTATTGTCTGCACTACTAGTCATTTCTAATGCAGTGCCTCTAATTATATTTAATTCGCATAGCCACCTATTAGGATCATTAATTCTTGAATTAGCAAATATCATTCCATCAGGAGCCATTAATTTAAGAGTAACATAAACAGGTATGTGCCCTAGGAATGTTCCATCTCCGACTACATTATCAAAATTAACAACTTCAAAGTTTAATCCATTGTTTTCTTTTATGGATATTTCTTCAATTTTGTTCCCAATAATTGCCTTTCCAAATTCAATGTCGACATTCTGGACTACATCTTCTAAAGGCATCATTACATGGATTTTTATTACTTGAGTCACTTCATCAAGTTCCTTATGTAGCAATATCCCGTTTTTAATATTTATTTCGATTGCATCTATTCCTTCAGATGGGAATTTGTGGTTTGCTTGTGGCTTTATTTGATAAATCATCAAGCTATTGGAGTCAATTTTAATTTGATAGGCATTGTTAATGTTGCAAACAAAATCAGCATCTTTTGTTTTAGACCCAATTGAATAAATATCCCCACGGTTAATCACATTTCCTTTTGTAACAGTTGGATAGAAGAAAGGTTCAAATGACATTCCCCTTCTATATTTAGGGATTTCTAATTCAAAACTCCTAACTACTTCTTCGACATGGCAATCTTTACAAATTCCATTTTCAAAATTGTGGTCAATAAATTCTCCATATTCATGATTACAGGTATGTCCATCTTTGCTATAGCTACAAATTGCTCTTTGAGCACAAGTTGCAACTCCTCCAGTCGGGGCATGCCTATATTTAGTATCTTCTATATTACAAGTAGCGCATTTAAGGATGTGTTGTTCTCCTCCACCAGCAACAAAAGTTAGAACCTTAAATTCATATTTATGCCCAATCGCAGGTAAATATGCTTCATTGCAATCGATACAAATTCCTTGTTCAACACAAGTAGGAGTTCCACCCTTATGTTCTTCTTTAACTAGATTTCCGTTTGAATCATATTTAAGAGCACCGCATTCACATTTATATATGTGTTTACTAGAATCGGTCGGATCTTTTACACATTTATAATCATGAATTCCATTCGCGTTAATAACTTCCCCACAAGTCTTGCAGCTAACAGTGCAGTTCCCATAATAATCGTGTTCTCCTATATCTGAATTAACATCAAAATAAGGTGATACACCTGGACAACTTGGATCGCTACAAGTCGTCCTGCCGTGATGCGTGCCATCAATACATTCTATATCTCCATAAGTATGTTCATGGCCACCAGAAACGCCATTAATATCCAATGGGATTTTACAAGTTTTTCCGTTTGCAGCAGTCGCAATAACATAAGCAGTTCCACTATTCATGCTGTTTCTAGCAGTCAATTTATAATAGCAATTAGATTCAGAAAAGACATTTGACGACTCTATTTCTAATCCTATTGGAGCATTTATTGCTTCATAGGTATAAGGAGTAGCCGCGCCAACGATCCAGAAACCTGTATGAACTGAGCCACCTATTCTTCCAGAGACCGCTTCTCCAATTCGAGGGGTAATAGATGTTCCACCCCCAATATAATCCATACCTCTAATGAGAATAAAATCTAGTAATATATATTTGCTAATTTTGTTATATCCGGCCATATCCCATAATTCAATGTCTTTTCCTTTCCCTAGGTTTAGACCAGTTATTTTAGTATGGTCATTAAGATAAGAAAGGTCCCTGCTTAATTCGTATCCGGATTCAGGAAGTATTTTAAACCTAATAACAAAAGATTCGTTTTCATCGACTATTTCATTTTCAATTGCAGTCCAAGAACCATCTCCAGATGATGACCAAAGCATACGGCCTTGTCCATTTCTCCAGACAACTTCTAAAGAAACGCTATATTTAGAATTAGCAGGGACAGTAATCCTCTTATTCGCTTCATCTTTAAAATCAAATAAAGAAGCAACTGAGTCACCTATATCAACCTTATTAAGCGAGAACTCTATATCGCTAATAAAATTTGAGCTTGCATTTGTTTCTGTTACAGTTGCAGTTAGTCTTGTTCCCAATAATAAAGAAGCGCAAGCAAATAGACCTCCAAAAAAAGATACTAATTTGGATTTAGTTTTCCTTAATTGAATCATAAATTTTCTCCTTTTTTATAGCCATAACGGCTGTAAATCTTATTCAAAATAAAAATGAATACAACGAGTAGCACTAAATTGATAATGGACTAACTTCCAAAACCATAAATTTATAAATCCGTGCGACCCATGTATCCATATTCACGTGAAAACTTTAACAAAAGCAAAGAGAAAGCACAGTACCCAAATGGGTACCTTTTGATAAAATATTTCAATTTTTAGGGAGCGAAATACAAACTAGTTCCATACATATATCCCTAATCATTCTTAGGCGTTTTTTCTTTCTTTTGTCTAATTACTCGATATTGGCAATAAGGGCACCAAATATTAGTTATATCTTTATGTTCTTTCGCATGGAGTTTTTCACCACATTTAGGACAATTTTCTTCTAATACAATATGTCCATATTCTTTAGGAT
>URTN01000020.1 GCA_900550795.1 uncultured Mollicutes bacterium | reverse complement strand
GCTTCATAAATATTATTTTACTATATTTTTAGCTAACCATATGTAAAAAGTAGCAAAACATTCCAGTAATAAATCAATACTTTTTAGAAAGTTTGTCGAATTCTCTTTTTGCTTGAGTAAAAGGCTTAGTTGGATTGTTTTTTAAATATGACTCCAGTTCAGGATTGATTAGATTTCTATTAAGTTTTTCATAAGAGAACTTTCTTAGTTCATTGAAAATATCAGGATAATTAAGTCTAATTTTCTCGCTTATAAACAACGACAATAGAATTAAATGCTTTCTGAAATCGCACAGAGTATCATCTACTTTGCCCTTCTGCAAAAGAACAATCTCACATTCCCCACCACACAATAACTTAAACTCGCAATCCTTGCATATTTGAGCTTTTAACATTACCGTCAAATCTTGTTTATGCAAAAAAGAATAATCCTTTGAAAAAGAAACGTCCGCGCTCATCCCTGGGCAAGAATAAAGCCTTCCTTCTACATCAAAGGCAAACCTGCTAATTCCGGCATCGCATCTAATCGGAGTTCTAAATCCGCCAATAGCTCTATTTAAATAACGGCCAAAATAATCTTCGCCATTCATCAAGCAAAATAGTGTGGAAGTATCACCGCCACCAACTTCATCTAGAATTTTAACGCTTAAATCATCATACTCACGTTTCCATTTCTCGACCGAATCACCCCTAATGGAAAACTCACCTCTAACGGGTCTAATGCTAATTGTTTTGAAATATTTCTTTAAATAATCAATTGTTTTAACTAAAGGAAAGACGTTGTTTGTAATGCTAACGGCGCATCCAACATAATCTCTATTTTCTATTTTCGAAACATTGTCAATTATAAGATCAAATGTACCTTTCCCAGATTTATCTTTTCGATATAAATCATGTATTACCTTATCGCCATCCAAACTAACTCCAAAAAGCATTCCATTATCCTGCAGTTTAGACACAATGCCAGGACTTAAAAGGGTACCATTAGTAACGAATTGGGGAAGAATTTCTCTCCTAATCTCATCCTGTTTATTTTTACACCAATCGCTTATTCTTAAAATAGTTTTCACATTCAAAAGAGGTTCGCCTTTGCCCGATAAATCAATGTAATACTTTTGACCGTCTGGAAATTCTTTGAAAAACATTTCAAGAAGTTTTATGGCATCTTTATATTTAATCAATTTGCCGTCTTTTGAATTGTTGAAGCAATAAGAACAATTTAGATTACAAGCATTAGAAATATCCAAGCAAATTGAATATGAAGTGATTTTATAATTTTTGGCATATTCAATAGGACTAGGCAATAATGGCAAACTTTGAAGAAACGATTCTTCTATGTTCTTGAAGGAGAAAATGCTCCTTTTATAATCAAAATATACGTTTTCGCCAAGCAAGTTATACTTATTCACTATCGATTTCCTTATTAATTTTAAGCATAGAAGCCAATTTTCTTTTTTCTCTTCCTTGCTCTATTATCAAAAATGCACCAATAACAAAAAGCATCCCCAACGAGATTAAGAAAGCAAGCAAAGGAAAGCTGTTTACAATATCGATAACCGAAAAATCTTTTAATACAGGAAGCATGTTTATTAAATCAGCCTTATAAGCGATGAAAGAAGATAACAAGCAAGGAAGAAAAAGAAAGACAAAATAAGCAAAAAATATCAGTATTTTTATTAAATCTGTATTAAAACCAATTGCCTCTAAAATGGTAGATTCATTTTGGAGCCTTCTAGTAAACATCAATACAAAAAGTAAGCTAGAAGAAACCAAAGAAATAATAGACAATACAAAAATAACAGCAAAAACCGAATAAGCAAAACTATATTCACTCAATTCAATATAAAAATCATGTCCTAAAGATTCTTCAACTTTAAGTTTTTCATTAAAAAGCAAGTGGCGAATACCTTTGTGATTAACATCTAGATAAATTGAATTGGAATCATCGCAAATCGGAGAAAAATAAAAGAAATTATCATATATGGAATAATATTTATCTATTGGCAAAGAAATTTTGACTGTAGCGTCGAAAACATCGTCTTTAAATTCAATATTCTCAACAAAATAATCCTTATATAGTTTTTCAATAGAAAGTCCTGCTCCTTTAGAAGAATTAGAAACAAACATTCTAGACTTTATGTCATTACATTTATTCTCAATTTCCGTTCGCATGGAATTAGAAAAAATAATCTTAATCACGTTGCTCTTTTCGCTCTCGGCAAAACTCTCTAAAGACAATTCGAACTGTTGAAATGCTAATCCTTTAGAAATAAAGTAATTCGTAAAGTCACTTAATGAATCCTTATTGAACAAAACCACTTCATTTTTAAAAACTTTTTTAAAAGAATCCGTTGATAAAAGTATGTATGGCTCATTGCTTTTCCTTGCAAAATTCTTGGGACTTTTTTTGATATAAATTTTAATCTTGCTACCATTTATATCAACTTCTTCGCCAGGGTTTATATTAAAAGCAGTGAAAAACGATGCCGAAGCATAACCTACGTTAATGTCTTCGTTAGAGAAAAAATTCAAAGAATCCGAATAATATAAAGGAACAATATTGCTATTTGTAGGACTCTTTACTAAAAAACTATGTTTCCTAAATGATTTTTCATCATCTAAGTATCCCTCGTATCTAATAGTAGACAAATCTTCCTTTCTAACTTGATTAGCAAAAAAAGAATGAGAATCTTTCTCGATAATTGTGGTAGACAAAGCCAAAAGCAACCCAGAAGTAATCATCAACAATGAAGTAAAAAGGGTTAAAAACTTGTTTTTAGAGAAGGAAAGTTTCAACATTTTCCTTCTACAAAAAGAATTATTTAAAGCCATGTTCCCTAAAGCGGATGTTTCTTCTTGCTTTTCGAAGGAATTTTCCTTTTTGATTGATTTGTTTTTTAACTTGTAAGAGCAATAAAAAGGTAGCAAAGTCATCTTGCTTTCATCTTTGTGGGCAATAATGATTATGATTTTGTTGTCTTGTATCTTCTTAATTAAGTTATAAAAAAGTACCTTATTTTCTTCATCTAAATTTGCAGTAGGTTCATCAAAAATCATTACCTTTTTGTCTTCAAGAAAGACCCTGCATAATGAAATTCTTTGTTTTTCCCCTCTTGAACAGTTCTTGGCGTGCTTTTCTAACAATGAATCTACTTTAAAATATTTACAGAGCTCAATAATCTTTCCTTTATCATTGCTCACAAAGCTCAAATTGTCTTCTACACTTAAGTCATCAATTAAATTTTGATCCTGGAAAAGAAAAGAAATATTATTCCTTCTAAATTCTATTTTCTCTTTCCCTTTTAAAGACAAAAAAGAACCATCTTCAATAAGTATTTCACCACTAGAATGATCTTCAATCAATCCAATAATTGAGGCTAGCGTGGATTTGCCACAACCTGATTCCCCAGAAAGAAAATATACATTTCCACTAATAAAATCGATAGAAACATTGGAAAATAGCAAATTATCTTCGTATTTTTTTGAAACCTCTCTTAAAGAAATTCTCATTTTTTCTTCTTTCTAAAAAACAACAGTGTAGCCGCAAGAGTTGATGCGATAATAACTATTGGATAGATAAATGCAGGTATAAAAGTTGTTGGTAAAACATAACTCATATGTCGAATTGAAGAATAATTATTTGCGTATAGTCCCCATAAACATTGACCTGCAATCGCACCGACAACCATGGAAACATACATACCAAAGACAAGTGAAGAACATAGTAAAACTGCAAAGCCCTTACGTTTTCCCCACAAATTCATCTTGTATATATTATTTTTTATCTCCTTTATAATGACTTTTGAGTAAATACCTAACAAAATAATTTCAATTACAAAAAACACAGCGGAAATTGATAAAAGCAATATCGATTGGGTATGCATGACTTTTGTTAAAGTTTCATACTCTCCATAAATATCTACAATATCAAAATCCTTAATAACTTTATCACTATTTGAAAGAGCATATTGCTTATCAATCAACACATTAGATAGGGAACCAAATAGCCCTTTTTTATTAATAGACCAGTCCTCTGCTTCTTCAAAATAAGACTCTGAAATAACCGCAGGTCCAAAACCATTATCGGAATAAGGTCTTTTTGGGATTCCATTATCATAAGTAACATTACCGGCTTCATCCCTATAAGCTGGACCAAGCAACTGATAAAATCCGGTTATAATAAATTCATTCTCAACTAATTCTTTATAAAATCCATTAAATAGTCCATCATCAAGACCATAATTATAAGTTCCGTTATGGTTGCTCTTAACAAATGGGCGGAAAGACGCCATGCTTTCCTCATTTTCAGGGAAATAATCTAAATAATCACGTCCAAAAAGAGCAAAAGCAAGGGAAGAAGGAAGCATAATCTCATTTTTATTAGTAGGAATCTTTCCTGCAAAGTGAACCACACTAACGTCTAATGGCAAATCTTCTTTCCAAGAATACCATGAATAATCAACAAAAGTTTTTGACGTAACATGATTGCTAGAAAAATTAACGGACCCAGCAATCTGATAATTGCTCAAATCGTTATTTTTGGCAAATTCATTAAAATCAGTTTTTAATCCACTGAACGAGAGAGAGTCTTGATAAAACCCAACTTTTTCTACCAATTTCTTGAAACTAGATTCATAAATTTTTATAACCGGATTTTGTGAAAAATTATCTAGCGTACTTTTGTCATCAACAATATCCGCAATATAGAAATTAACATTATATAGATGATTTTCTCTATATTGTTCTAATCCAAAATCTAGATTATCGCCAAGCTTTAAATCAGTATGCCATGTTTTGTTATATAAACTCAAAAACCCATCATCAAGAGAAACCGGTATGTTCAAAATACCTTTTTCAATTTTTCCATTCCCAATAGAAAAAGGAATATCCGACTTCATAGCGCCTTCGCTAACCTCAAAATTTGAAACCAAAGCGTAGACGACATCTTTATCATCAATAAGTTTTGGATTCGATAATTTAACAGCAGGAAAAACAGAATTTTCATATTTTCCATATATGGAGGATGGATTTCCCAAAGAAGTAATGAGACTAGAATTGGTAAGAAGTAGGTTTTCTTTATTAATGCTTTCGATTAAGCTATGACTTATTTTTGAATCAGAAATTGATGCCTCATTTAAACCAAAAACGAAAAATGAAGAAAATAAAACCATAAACAATTGCAAAAATCCCATAAGTACTGGTTTTATATTTATTTTTTTAAAGGCAAGTTTTATCAAAGGCAAATTAGTACCTTGGTCTTTTAGTTCGCCGTTCTTTCCATGATTCACTACATCTGAAACGATTTTTTCTTTAGTTGATGAAACGTTATCGTCAAAGACCAACTCATGATTTTCAATTGAAACAATTCTCTTGCAGTATTTTCTAGCAATGGAGCTATCATGCGTTGCAATAATTACTGTTTTTCTTAACGACATTTCACTAAGGACATGAAAAACTGCTTCGCTATATTCAAAATCTAGATTAGCAGTTATTTCATCGAACAAAAATATGGATGGCACATCGTTCAAATATGCTCTGGCAACGCTCAATCTTTGCCTTTCACCTGCAGAAAGAAGAGATACTTTCCTGTTTAATACCTTAGAGAGGCCTAAGGTTTCTACGATTTCGGAAATCGCCTTTTTATCTTTGCAAACTAGTTTTAAATTATCAAAAACCGTTAATGATTCAATGTTATCGCCTTCTACCACCGCATAAGAAACGATCTGATTAGGAGAAATATCTATTTTCCCGTTATCGGGTTGCTCAATTCCGTAGATTAAATTTAAAATGGTTGTTTTTCCGGAACCCGAGACGCCACAAAGACAATAAAGCCCTGTATTAAAAGTGAAATTGATATCTTTTATAATTGAATTACCATTAAAAGATTTATCGACATTGACAAACTTTACCATATAAATATTCTATTGAAAAAAATGCAAAATAACCTACTAACAATTAGGAAGCGGAAATTCAGGATTTTGAGAGACCGGGCCCAAATAACCTCTAAAGCTAGGTTCTCTAGGTCTTGCATAAATAAATCCTTCAAGAAGATTATCGAAATTAGCTATCGTAATAGTGAATTCTCCAGTTGCCAGCACCCTATCTCCACCTAAAATATCCCAGATATCCTTCCAATAAGTGTATGAACCACTAATTTCTGTCCACTCGCCAATTAATCCCATTGACATATAATGCCCGGTTGGACAATATTTAGCGCTAGCGGCACCAAGAGTTCTTGTTTCTTTTTGATGATAAGAAATAGAGCGACTATAAAGGTACGATATTTCTTGAGAATGATTAAATCCGAAAGATGTTCCGGAACTTAAAGACCCTGTAAGACCCGCAAAAGACGCCCTAGCCCCCAAATCTACAACAAAACTTTGGTGAAAATTAATATTAGACCTAGCCGACATCGTAGCACTTACAGCAAAATTATCTTCACTGGTATTTGAAAAAGTATAGGAACCACTCCTAAGCTGCGCGTCAGAATAATAAGTGTTTAAATAATTGGTATATACACCAGTTTTACTATACATTCTTTCTATAGAATAGGTGTAATAATAACCAAAGCAATCTTGCTGGTATTGTTGGCTACGATAAGTTTCGAATAATTCTAGATTGCCAATGCGACCTTTTAGTTCGCTTGTAGAAGAATACATTTGATAGGTCTGCCCATCAACAGAAAACTGAAGTTGTTTCTTGTTGCGAAATATTTCCTTGTCAAACCCATGATTATCCAACAAATCAAGTGGATTAGATCCTCCATAAAACGAAGCCATAAAGAAAGGCAAAGAAAATACAAATAACAATTTTTTCATAATAATTTTTTCCTTTATGTTTGTTATTTATACATATTATGATTATTATGTCAAATTTATTTAGGTAGCCAAACAAAAAACCTCCATAAATAGAAGGCTTTTGCTATTTTATTCAACTCCAACAAGGAAAGAATATACAGGTTGGTTGCCGCGTTTAATATCGACATCCATATCGTCTGCATATTTATCATTAAGTACTTTATTTAGGTATTCTTCTTCTTCATTAGTAACATCTTCCCCAACAATGACAGTAAGGATTGAATCATCTTTGCCTACTAATGAATCAATTAAATCAAATAAAGCATGGCATTTATCTTTGACGCAGGAAACGATATTCTTTTCCTTCATAGCCATATAGAATCCCTTTGTAATATGGACTCCTTCGATATCAGTATCCTTAATGGCATATGTAACTGATCCGGATTTTATATTATTCAAGGCCTCTTTCATATCAGAATATACTTCCTCGGCATCACCTTCGGAATTATACATCATGGCAGCAGACATACCTTGTAAGATAGTCTTAGAAGGAATTACCAATACATCAATCTCGCTAGATTCCATAACTAGGCTAGCTTGATTAGCAGCCATGACTATATTGGAATTATTAGGTAACAAGATGACGTGTTTTGCATTTACCCTTTTGATCGCATTTACAAAATCCTCGGTAGATGGATTCATGGTTTGGCCACCAGAAACGATTTCATCGGCACCAAGCTCTTTAAACATCTCGTCTAGTCCAGGACCGCTAGAAACAGCAATGAGTCCCAACTCTTTTTCTGGATGTAAATCCTCAATCTTTATATCAGCAACAGGGGTTTCTTCTTTTTTCTTTGATTCGATGTTGTAATCAGTCGCACTATGTCCTTGTTCGATATTTCTATGTTCTTCAGACATATTTTCGATAGTGATAGTAACAAATTCACCGAATTGCTGGGCATAATTAAGCATATGGCCAGGAGTCAATGTATGGACGTGGACTTTTACGATATCATCATCTTTGACAGTGACGACAGATTTGCCATGAGCTGAAAGGAAACGGATGAAATTCTTCTCGACAAATGGCTTTTTTCCTTCTTCTCCATCACCGGCTAACCTAAGGATGAACTGGGTGCAATAGCCGTATCCTTCTTCATCTTCGCTTAATTTAGCCCCGGCATAAGAAGAAATTGGGGCAGCAGGCTCAGTTGATCCGATATCGGAATTCCTAGTAATGACATGTCCTTTGACCGCACTTACCATTCCTTCGATTATTTTGACTAATCCAGCTCCGCCAGAATCGACAACACCAACCTCTTTTAAAACAGGAAGTAATTCAGGAGTATGCTTTAAAGATAATTTTGCTTGCTTTAATAGATATTCTAAGGCGTCTTCAATCGATGTATTTGGCTTAACATAATCCTTCAAGGCATCACTTGATTCCCTTATAACAGTCAAAATGGTACCTTCAACCGGTTTCATGACTGCCTTATAAGCAACTTCTTTCGCACTTACTAAGGCTTTTGCTAAATCAAGAGAATTAAGATGCTTCTTTCCTTCAACTCCATTGGCAAATCCCCTAAAAATTTGGGAAGTAATGACGCCACTATTGCCTCTAGCCCCCATAAGAAGGCCTTTAGAGAAATTAGAAGCTACTTCATATATATCATCATATTCCCTATTTTGGATTTCCTTTGCACCAGAAGTAACTGTTAAATTCATATTCATCCCTGTATCGCCATCTGGAACAGGGAAGACATTGAGCTGGTCTATTTCTGGATAATGGTTATATAGATTGTTGGAGGCTGAAATATACATCTCCTTCAACATTGTTGCATTAATAGTTTTCATATTATTTGATCTCTTTAATATCCTGTACGAAGACATTGACGCTAGCAAATTTGATTTCGAAAGTCTTCTCTAGTACGTATTTAACCCTTTTTTGGACTTCGGAAAGTATTTCGTTTGCCTTGACTCCGTATGCTAAAAACAAATAGACATCGACTTGATATCCTTTTTTGGTCTTTTTCGCATATATGCCTTGGACATAATCTTCGGCATTTAAAAGCTCGCTGATGTTATCACGCAAAGAATTCTTAGAAGCTAGTCCAACAACTCCATAACATTCGCTAACGGCTTTCCCGGCAACTGAGGCAATAGCCTCGGTAGAAATATCTATTCCCCCATAGGGTGTTTTTTGGTTAATACTCATTTTTGCAATTCAAAGTTATTCTTCCTTTGGAAGACATGTATATATTATCTCACTTATAGGAAATTAAGCAAATATCCATATTTTTAGGGTAAATCGGTAAAAAAATAAATAATCCTTTACCAAAACACCCTTATGGTGCACCTATTTTAGAATCAAGGGATTTTCTTGATCAAAAATAAGTTCGCCAAGCAAGTTAAAAGATAACAAAAAGGGGCAAAATACCCCCATAAAAGAAAAAGCCCGGCAGCGCGCTACTCTTGCCGATT
>URTN01000019.1 GCA_900550795.1 uncultured Mollicutes bacterium | reverse complement strand
ATGCTCGGATTTTACTTTGGCTTCTTTGATAATTTGTTCGGCACTTTTCGAAGCATTTTTTGATTTAAGTACCATAAAGAAAAAGCAAAGACCAAAAGTTAGCAAGGCAGCAAACAACACTGCACCTACTAGTATCCCAATCCATCCTCCCTCAGATAAATAGAATAACATTAAAAATCTCCTTGCGACCAAAACAGCACAAAGACCCTACATGGTTTATCAAAGTAAAATATATATGGCTATTCCTTATATTATAAATGAATTACAAGTAAGGTTTGTACCGAGGTACAACTATATTTTAAACCTTAAAAGCCCCTTTTGTGTAGCCTTATTTCACTTTAAATAGAAAAGGCAGGTTTCCCTGCCTCGAATTTATTCGGTTTTTATCTTTTCTTTGATTTTTTCTTCAAGATCTTTAGCAACTTCAGGATGTTCTTTTAGATAAGTTTTAGAAGCTTCCCTTCCGTTTCCAATCTTGTTGCCATCGATTTCATACCAGTTGCCAGATTTCTTAAGCAAATTGTATTCTTCGCCTAAATCTAGAAGTTCGCCAGTCCTAGATATTCCTTGTCCGAATATCATATCGATGGCGCAACTCTTAAATGGAGGGGCAACCTTGTTTTTAACGATTTTGACCTTAACTGAATTACCAACTATATCAGAGCCACTCTTGATGGCTTCGGCGCGGCGGATATCAATTCTAATAGAAGCATAGAATTTTAAGGCACGTCCACCAGTAGTTGTTTCTGGGTTTCCATAGATAACACCAACTTTTTCACGAAGTTGGTTAATGAATATAACTACTGTTCCAGTCTTATTTAATATACCAGCAATCTTCCTCATGCCTTTTGACATAAGTCTAGCTTGCAAGCCAACTTGGTTATCTGACATTACTCCATCAAGTTCGGCTTGTGGGACTAAAGCCGCAACTGAGTCAACGACAATAATATCGATAGCGCCTGAAGAAGCTAACATTTCGCAAATTTCTAGAGCCTGCTCTCCTGAATCAGGCTGGGAAAGTATTAATTCATCAATATCGACGCCTAATTTTGAAGCGTATTCAGGATCGATAGCATGCTCTGCATCTATAAAGGCAGCTCTGCCACCTTTTAATTGAGCTTGGGCGATTGCTTCTAGAGCAAGGGTAGTCTTACCACTAGATTCAGGACCATATATTTCAACAATCCTTCCTTTTGGATATCCACCAACTCCTAAAGCTTGATCTAATAATATAGATCCAGTAGGAATTACATCGACATCAACATGTGGGCGTTCCCCTAAACGCATAACAGAACCTTTTCCGTATGCTTTTTCAATACATTTTAGGGCATCTTCAAGTGCTTTATCTTTTTCGTTTACATTAGCCATTCTTTTGGCCTCCTTACAATATATGTAGCCTCTTAATTATCAAAAAGGCTCAAATTATTTTTTATCTATTCAATATGCTTAGGGCAAAAGTTGCCATGGCTTCGACTGTATTTTCCCTGATGAAATTTCTATCTCCATCAAAATGAAGTGGGATTGTCCAAACAAAGTTTTGATAACATAACCCTAAATAAACATCTCCAACAGCCTTGCCTCCTGGTTCAACAGTTGGGCCAGCATTGCCTGTGCAAGAAAGACAAATATCAACTCCAAGAGTTTTCTTTCCACCAATTGCCATTTCAGAAGCAACTTGAGCCGAAACTACTCCATATTTATCTATAGTTTCTTTTTTTGCATTGCATAACGAAGTCTTTTCACTAGCCCAGTAAGTAACTAACGCCCCTTTAAAAGAGGCACTCGCACCAGGAATGGAACATATCGAAGAAGAAAATAATCCTCCGGTAAGAGATTCAACACTTCCCAAAGTAAGTTTTTGTTCCTTTAATTTATTTAAAAGAGTTTCAAGATTACTCATGCTTCCCCTCCTTCAATACTTTTCTATTCTGTATAACATAAATTATACCCGAAAGAAGAGAGAAGAATGTCGCTATATAAATAAGGATAGAAGAAATATTAATAGCAGCCGGCCAAGAAGAATCAAAATAAGAGAACGGCCAACCGTTTAATAAAACTACAGGGATAGCAACCATTTGGGAAACAGTTTTAAGTTTTCCAAATATATTAGCAGCGATGACTTCGTTTTTCTTAGCAGCTATAAACCTAAGTCCATCTACAACTAAATCCCTAATTACCATCAAGATAACGCAGAATACAGGGATGAAGCATCTTTGGTTAGGAGCAAATGACCAAGGGAATACTAGAAAGATAAGAAGGCCATTAACAAGCATCTTGTCCGCGATTGGATCAAGGAATTTCCCTAAATCAGTTACTTGGTTCCATTTTCTTGCTAAATATCCATCAAGGAAATCAGTCAAGGATGCAACAATAAATACGATACATGCGATTAGATATACTAGATTGATTCCAGAATTCCCAAGAAGCGGAGATTCAAATGAAGGAATAACAGAGCAAGCAAACAAGAAGACAAGTAAGACGGCGACTAGAACGATTCTAACAGTTGTAATTTTTGTAGGTATATTCATCTTTTTTCCTTCTTTCTTTTAAAAAGTATCCGACCCTGTAAGCCATGTTTTGTCGAGAGCGACAATTTATCTCGGCATATGCCGGTCCCTTTGACTTCATTTCATCTCTAGGACTTCCCCTACCAAATTTGGGTTTCTCGCTTGTGGGGTTTACCGCGTTTCATCTTAACGTCGCCGTTAAGCTCGTCTCTGTGGCACCTTAGGAAGATAATTCTACTGGAGATTTCTCTTCGCCGTTATGCACTTCTACATACCTGAGGTTATTTATTCCCTCAGCGCAAACACTACCATCGTCGCAGATGGTGCGAGCATGGACTTTCCTCTACTATTTCTAGCAGCAGTCGCTCGGGCCGGATTAGATGTTATTTGGATTGACGCCCCTTTTATATAATTCATTCTCTAGCTTAGTAATCCTATTTAACAAATCGATGTTAGTAGAATTGACTGCCGAGGAATCCTTAATTCCAGAAAGGCGTTCCTTCATTCTGGCATTTTCAACTTCCAAAGTGGAAATCTTTTCTTTTTCCTTACGCCAATTAGTCTCTAGCTCGACTATATATTTCTTACTTTCGAGATAATATTTTTCGAAAGCCCTATAGTCCATAATGATTTTGTCTAAAAATTCATCTACTTCATCCGGATCATATCCATTTCCATTAGGTTTGAATGTCTTATTCAAAATCTTTGTAGCGTTAAGACTTATGCTGTTATCTTCCATTGAAAACTCCCTTTTCGATTATATCGAAAGATAGTTCATCTATCAATATAAACCAAGATTTTATATAATGATTCGGTGAAAAAATTAGACACTTTATTAAAGAAAAGAAAAACTATTGCCTTCTTAGATTTAGAAGGAACCCAACTAACTCACGAAATAATTGAGGTTGGTTTAGTCAAGGTAACATTGAATCCTGATAACTCTATAAAGAAGGAGTATAAGGGTTTAAAGCTATACGTCCTGCCTAAAAGTCATGTTGGAAGTGTTGTTACCCATCTAACCGGCATAACTGATTCACTAGTAAAAAAAGAAGGAATACATTACTCGGAAGCCATATCCAAAATAAAAGGATACATGGGTGAAGATTATGAAAAATGCATTTTCATGGTATATGGGAATCAAGATGCTGCAATGTTCATAAATACTTACAAGAAAAACATGGAAACTAATTTTGAGGATTCTAGGTTTTTAGCAAGCAGATGTATCGACGTGTCTAAATTCTTCCAAAACTATTTCTCAGGAAAAAACGGCAATCCTATCTCACTAGAAAAGTTATGTGAAAAACTTGAAGTCAAATATAGAGGTAAAGCACACGATGCTTTAACCGATGCGTTTGCTTTACTTGATTGCTATAAAGCATTTTTAAGTAAACCTGATTTAGTCAAGAAAAACTATAAGCTTTCCCTATCAGAAAAAACTAACTACCCCTATTCAATTAGACGAGTTATCAACGAATTAAACAATGGGAACATAGTTACTCCTGAGCAATTTGAAGAGTTCATTTCGGGGGATTTAAAATGAGCGAGATCAATTATCCAAAAGGAACAAGTCACCCTGCAGCCATAATAAAAAAGAAAGAAAAGACAAAAAGGAATCTAAAAGTCCAAGCCGGCAATAGAGGGCTTGATTTCGAAGATGCCATAAACCAGACAAATGAATACTATAAAGAAAAAGGTCTTTGCCTAGTTACCAAAAGACCTACACCAATAAAAATAGTAAAGGTAGATTATTCAAAAGGAGCAAAAATCACTGAAGCTTTTTTTGAGACTCAATCTACCACCGACTATAATGGAGTTTACAAAGGAAAATATCTAGATTTCGAAGCAAAGAGTACTAGAAGTAGAACTTCTTTTCCTCTTGCAAACATCCCTCCACAGCAAATAGAACACCTTAAAAACGTAATATTCCATAAAGGAATTGCGTTCTTTCTTATCAATTTGCATTGTTTTAACAAAACATACTTAATAGATGCAACTATAGTAATCAACTATTATGAAAATAGACAAAGAGCATCAATTCCTTTTAAGGATTTAGAAGAAAAAGGGTATCTAGTAAAGGAAAGCTATAGGCCTAGGTTAGATTACCTTAGCATCCTTGATGAGCATTTTCTTTAGACTTACAAATATTTGAAAAAGGACATGTCTTACATAAAGGTTTTCTTGCATGGCAAATAATTCTGCCGTGTTCAATTATTTGGTGATGCAAATTGATCCAGTTCTCTTTTGGAAATGTCTTTTTCGCCTTTTCCATAACTTCGATTGGAGTGTCTTTCTCTTTAGCAATGCCTAAGCGAGTCAATACTCTTTTGCAATGTGTATCAACTGGAAAAGAAGGAACTTTAAAGCATTCTGCTAGAACTACTGAAGCAGTCTTTATCCCTACTCCAGGAAGAGAAACTAAATCAGATAAATTAGAAGGAACTTGCCCATCATATTTACTAACGAGCACCTTACTCATTTCTAATAAATTCTTAGCCTTGTTTTTATATAATCCAATCGATCTGATAATCGATTCAATTTCTTTTATATCAGCATTAGAAAAAGCATATGGATTGGGAAAAAGAGAAAATAGTTTTGGGGTAACTAAATTAACTGCTTTATCTGTAGTTTGGGCAGATAAAGATACTGCAACAACGCATTGAAAAGGAGAAGAAAAAACTAGGCTACATTTAGCGTTTGGATAGCTTGAAGAGAATATATCTAATATCAACTTATTTCTAATCGTCATCTTTAACCCATTTGGTCTTGGCTATTTCAAAAGTCTTCTCAATATCTTTATCCCAATTCGAATTAACCGAGGAGACGCCTTCTTTTTCAATATCTTCGCTGCGACGATAAGTTCTTAATTCTCTATCAATGGACTTAAATGTTTTCTTTCCAGCTGCTAGACTAGCTTCTAAAGCACCTTTTATATCTTCTTTTGAATACGAAGAATCAAGCCAAGAAGATAAAGTTGAAGATTCTAATGGAGATAAAGTCCTGTTAAGCCTAGATTCAAAAAAGGAAGATAACTCCGAAAGATCATTAGCCCTAGAAGCAGAATATAAAGCAGACCTTTCCTTGGCTACATCTAGTTCAAACAATTTATAAAGTTTCTTCTTTAATGGTTCTAAAGAAGTTCTAATCTTTCCACCACTTTCATCATAAGAAATAAAATCTCTAGATAACAAAGAAGCAAGGGCGTTATCTATATCTTTTGTTTTATAATTCATCTTCAAGGAAAGCAAATCAGCAGTGACTAAATCATTACCTTGCAAAATAAGATGATCGACCATTAATAAAACAATTAAATCAGATTCGCTTATCCCTAATTTCTTATATTGCTCAAGCAACAAATAATGGAAGTCAACGGCAACCATAGAAGAATTGATATAGCCCATATTATTTCTTTTTCCTTTCCATCGCGATTTTATCGGGGTTTAAATTATCAAGCAAATTGGACAAAGTTGAAATAGCGACTTTTGTTTTTTCTTCAAGTTCAAACCCTAGTCTATTAGCAAACCTATTAGCCCTAAGAATTCTAAGCGGATCTTCCTTGATTCTAATATAAGGATTGCCGATAAATTTAATTAAAGAAGTCCGCAAATCTTTAATACCTTGATGGAAATCATATACATTGTTATCTATGTCAATATAGATGGCATTTATAGTAAAATCCCTACGGAAAGAGTCTAAGAAAATTGATTTTGTAAAACTGATTTTCGAAGGATGACGATAATCCAAGTATTGTGATTCAACTCTCAAGGTAGTCATGTCAATATGGATATCATTAACCTTAATCTTTATGCATCCAAACTTAGAAAAAGTATAGTCGCCGTCAGGATAAATGTTCTTAATCTCATTTGGAGTAGCGTCAGTTACAAAATCATAATCCGATATGTCTAAACCTAATAAAAAGTCACGGCTAGTTCCACCTATCATATACAAAGAGTAGCCATGTTTTTTAAATTTGTTTGCGACTGCAATAAATACTTCTGGAAGCATGATCATATTTTACCATTATGAAGGTAAGAAAAAAGCCCCGGCAGTACCGAGGCTAAACCATCTTAGATAACTTAGTTAAGCTTTTCTTTTAAGGTTTTGGAAGGCTTGAAAGCGACGGTATTAGAAGCGGCGATTTCAATCTTTTCCTTGGTGGAAGGATTGGTTCCGACACGGGCGGCTCTTTCCTTCTTTTCGAAGATACCAAAGCCAGAGAGTTTGACGGCTTCACCCTTTACAAGGGCTTCTTCAATGGTGGCTAAGGCTTTTTCGACAACAGCTTCAGCATCACGATGTGAGACTTCAGCTTTTCCGGCGACAATGGTGATTAATTCAGCTTTGTTCATGGATATTTTATCCTCCTTATGCTGTTTGGTAAAAAAAAATTAACATCTAGACACGTGTTTTGCAAGTTATTTTTTAAAAATTACCTAAAAAAGATACTGTTTTTAGGAATATTGAGGAAAAATTCGATGCTATCGACACTTTTTTAAGTTAAAAATTCAAAATGTCTTTAAAACCTATTTTCTTTCTCGATAAATTATATTTATTGGAGTGCCTGTAAAATCAAAAGATTCACGAAGCCTATTCTCCAAATATCTGGTATATGAGAAATGCGCGAATTTTGGATTGTTGCAGAACATAACAAAAGTTGGAGGGTTAATCGAAACCTGAGAAGCGAATTTTATATTTAGTCTTCCATGATTAAAATCGGGGGTTGGGTTTAAGGCTTGGGCGTCAGAAATTATTTCATTCAAAATTGATGTCGGTACACGGCGACAGTAAGAAGTATATGCCTCGTCTATTGAAGGCAAGATATTACTAACACCTTTTAGAGTTTTGGCGGAAGTGAAAATAATTTTTGCAAAATCCAAGAACTTGAATCTACTTCTAATTTCTTTTTCGAACTCAGTTTGCATTAGACCTTTAGGAGCTTCGTCCCATTTATTGACCACTATCACTATTCCTTTATGGGCCTCGAATGCATAACCGGCGACATGCCTATCTTG
Source organism: uncultured Mollicutes bacterium (assembly GCA_900550795.1). GTDB lineage: Bacteria > Bacillota_I > Bacilli_A > RFN20 > CAG-826 > Alloenteromonas. The sequence goes on along the minus strand of URTN01000019.1, from coordinate 1,834 downwards.
GTCGAGAATACCAACGGAGGCATCAATGACTAAAATAGCTACATTGCTTCTGTCAATGGCACGTAGGGCTCGAATTGAAGCAAATTTGTCAACCGATTCATAAATTCTACCCTTCTTAACTAATCCTGCGGTATCAATTGCAACATAGTGTTTATCATTAACAGTAAATGGAGTATCAATAGAATCTCTAGTTGTTCCAGCCAAAGAATTTACGATAACTCTATTCTCACCAAGAATTGCATTTGTAAGAGAAGACTTGCCAACATTAGGTCTACCAATGAAACAAAAAGAAATCGCATCTTTATTTTCTTCCTCTTTTTCTTCAGGAAGCAATTTGATTATCTTATCAAGCAAGTCACCAATACCAATACCGTGACTAGAAGAAATGCAAATAGGATCTCCCAAGCCAAGTGAATAGAATTCGGCAGCGTTACCAGTCGATTCTACATTATCAATTTTATTTACAGCTAAAATAACAGGCTTGTTAGCCTTGTAAAGCATTTTGGTTACAGCCCTATCATCGCCAGACAATCCTTTTTTTCCATCGACAACAAAAACAATGACGTCTGCCTCGTCGATAGCAATTTGAACTTGTGCCCTTATTTCTTCTTGGAATGGAGCATTTTTAATTTCAACTCCGCCAGTATCAACAACCGAGAATTTCTTTGTAAGCCATTCTCCAGTTCCATATATCCTATCCCTAGTAATACCAGGAGTATCTTCTACAATGGAAAGTCTAGTGCCAACCAATCTATTAAATATTGTAGATTTTCCCACGTTTGGGGAACCAACTAACGCAACTAATCCTAATGACATTTTTCACTGACTCCTGTTTTGTCTTCAACAATCTTTAAAACTGCATCGACAACTTGCTCTATATTTAGGTGGGAAGTGTCTAAAACAATTGCATCTTCAGCTTCTCTTAATGGGGCAAAATCCCTGTGGGAATCTATATAATCTCTTTTCTTAACATCATTAATGACATCTTCATAACTGGTGGGAATGCCTTTTTCGACATTTTCATCATATCTACGTTTTGCTCTAGTTTCTACTGACGCTATTTGATAAATTTTTACATGAGCATTCGGAAGAACGTAAGTGCCAATATCCCTACCATCCATTACCACCGATTTTGACTCAGCCATTTTCCTTTGCATTTCAACTAAAGCAAGTCTTATGTCTTTATAGGAAGCAATATAGGAAACGTTAGAAGAAACTAATGGTTCTCTTATTGGGGCTGTTACATCTTCGCCATTACAAATAACTTTTCCATTTTCAAGCAAGTCAATCTTTACATCTTTTATGATTGAGCAGGATTCTTGTTCATTTTTTGGGTCTAGATTGGCCTTTATTACAGCATGAGTAAAAGCACGATACATAGCTCCTGTGTCAATATAGGTAAACCCTAGTTTTTTGGCTACGATCTTAGCGACAGTGCTCTTACCAGCCGCTGCAGGTCCATCAATAGCAATAGAAATTGTCTTGCTCATATTTACTCCCTTACAAACAATATGTACATTAGAATAAGCCCTATAACAGCTAAAACTGCTACAAGAATCTTTAGCCATAGAAGCGATCTTCTTCTTTTTAAATAGGCTAAATATGGTGCTTTTATTTTTTCGTTATCTTCATCAACGTAAATTTTGGCGTTGTTAGGACTAATGCCACCATCATTCGGAATTTCCTCATTAGCCTCGCCATCACCTAAAAAAGATCCATCAGGAGCAAAACAAGAAGCAGGCATCCTGCTAATTTCTTGTCTATATTTCGCATAACGTTCAATTCTAGTTTCCATACCCCTATATTTTAGGCTTTTTTATTATCAATAATAAAG
>URTN01000018.1 GCA_900550795.1 uncultured Mollicutes bacterium | reverse complement strand
TTATAAACCTTTGGATTCAAAGTGGCTTTATAACATTCGCAGGCTCCACGGAGAAATTTCCCCCAGTATTCCCCTTTCCATGATCCATTTATATCGGAATGAAGTTGGAATTGGCTAGCAAAGAGATGGTATTTCTCTTTATCTAAGTATTCTTTATCAACAATAAAGCGGATTAAAGAACCTGCATATCCATCTAATGTCAATTTCATTTCTTTGGATGAATTCATAAATAATTGTGTTTACTCCACGTTCCAGCTGCCGACCTTGCTAACGTTATCGTTTCTTAGATCTTCAACTGTGTTATAACGTTTAATACCGCCATTATTGAAAGCCGGCTCTGCTTCATAGACCCAAACTAATGTAGTATTTTTAGAAGCGCTGAAATACCAGGTACAGCCAGGTAAGCTTCCAAATAAAGCGGCTTCCTTGCTACCCTTTTCGTTTTTAGAGCCAACAGCGCAGCACATGATTTGGGAATCAATGCCACCACGTTCATAACTCCCTAGTTTATCCTTGTCGTTTTTAGCGTAGCAAACAAATAGATTATCTTTCCCAACATATCCGCTAGCAATAGGCATAAACACATCACTAACTACATAGATATTTTGGAAATCGCCATGATATGAGCCATATGGGCCATTTGTAATCGTATTGTCTACACGGAACAACGCGCCTTTTTCCTGAGTTCCAGAAGTAACTTCTTTGCAGCTCTTATCCAAAGTGAGTTTTACATAAATATTTTCCATGACCATATCATTGAAACGAACTTCGAATAATGAATATGAATGGTCATAATAATTAGTTGTCGTTATATATAGGTCACTTAAAGTTGCCTTCCATCCCTTTACTTGGTTAGTCCAGTTATTTCTAGCTAAGCCAGAGCAATAATTATTAGAACTGAAGGTAAAATTGAAATGGGTATTCTTGATTAGCGCAGTTTCGCCTAATCCACCAAATATACCTTCCCTAGCAACTTTGGCACTTATTGTATGGCCTTGGCCATCGAAAGTACCCTTAAAGTAACAGTTTTTCGCATTACCAGCTTGATAATAGGAAGATATTTGCTTAGTCATATCAATACTAGTTAGGATATCTTCTTCTAAAATGTAATAACCATCGACAATCTTTCCTTCTGATAACATGAAAGTCGAAGCAAAGTTATCTTTAGTTAGGGAACGGGTATAGACAAACGTATCGGAGAAATAATATCCACCCCTAGTAGTTAAGACTAATAATGGTTCGGAAGAGTCTCCTTTTGCTTCTAGGCCCTTAATGAATCCATTTGAAAGGAATTTTAGCTCTCTATCACCTTGTTTAGCGTAGACAATGCTTGCATCAGTCCCGAAATATTCCTTTACTGGGAATGGGGATTCGGCTGATATCTTTAATTGTTTGGTATTAGTGGCTACTGGGCAAAAAACAGTAATGGTAATGAAGCTAGTATAGACATTGCCTTCATTATCAGTATAGGTGCCGTGTAATTTAGTGCTACCGGTCTTTTTGGCCCTGATGTTACCAAATTCATCTAAACTAGCAACACTATTATCTTCAATAGATAAAGTGGCCTTTCTTTCTATTCCGCTAGAAGAAACGACAAATTCAACATTCGCACTTGTATCGTATTCCTTGCCTTCCCAACTAGAGACTAAGGCAAGTTCAAGATCATTAGTAACAAAGCTATTGCTACCGATTGTAACCTTTGGATACATGGAAATATCATCGCTAACAGTAACCTTGATGGTTTTTTCCATTAAAGGATTATCAAAATTATTCCAGTTGCCTTTGATAGTAACTTCGCTAGTCCCGGCTTTTTTCCCTACTAAGGAATTGCCATCTAGAGTAAGCATTTCTTCATCATCAATAATGATCGAAATTGGGCAGGAATAGATTTTTCCATTGAAAAGAGCACTGCCTCTTAAAGCAAAGGAAGAGCCTTTTACTAAAGAAATGGAATCACCAGAAAGATTATCAATAAGTAAGGCAGGTAATAAATCCTTGAAAGTAACGCTAAAATGGCAGCTGGCCCTACTAGATCCATCAGAAACAATAATATCGGCTTCTCCTTCTCCAACCGCATTAACACTACCATCATCAACAGTTAATACATTTTCATTAGAGCTAGTCCAAGTTAGGGGGCTAGAAGCACCTTTGGCGACTAGTTCATAAGTATCACCGAAAAGCATTTCAACATTAGTGTCGCTTAAACTAAGGTCGCTAACTACACTTAGGGAAGATTGGTTTGTATTATCCCCGCAAGAGATTAAGCTTCCCAAGGAGAGAACTAATAATCCAGTTGTAATGAGAATTTTGTTTTTCTTCATGCTTATACTCCTAAACTTTCCAAGAAGGAATTGATAGATGTAAATTCTTTGATATCTTTGATGCTTAAATCTAGGCAAAGGTTTTTGAATTTCTTCTTTATGGCAACATATTCTTCATGAGTGAAGCTAGTTTCATAGCAAGAAATTGCAACTTTTGCAGGGAAAAGCCATTCAATATCAATATAGGTCTTTAATCTCTTATACTTGGCTTGGTCTTTTTTATAGACTTCAATCTTCCCATAGGCTTCATCGCATAATTCAAAGAGTTCTTGTAAGAAGCCAATGCCATAATATTTCTTGTTACCGGAAATGTCAGATTGCATGGAACCGCCATTTCCGATACCGAATTTTTCGATAATCTTAGCAAACCAGACACGTAATTTATGTAACATTTCTTTCATAACCGGGGCTGCATCTTCATACATGTTATTCATGAAATCTTCGATTAAGTCATTGATGTCTAATGAAGAATCCCAGCTCTTTTTGCAAAGGACATAATTTGCTAGTCCGCCAAATCCTGGATCAGCGCCCCTTTGGTCATTTTTGACCTGCTCGAATGAAAGGGAATAGTTATATTTAGCTAGATATTCATGGTAATCAGTATAGAAGTTATAGATATCATAGAAAGAGATATAGTCATTGAAGAATCCCCCATAACTCCATGCCCATGTTCCAGGATAGAAATTGCCCCAGGCCTTCAATATTTTTCTTGCTTCATCATTAGCAGAACTATAGAAAGAACGTCCATAGTCAAAGTTCATCGAAGCAACAAACGGCATCAATTTGACCCCATCTTCTGGGATAATGTCAGGATTATATTCGAATGTGCCATCATCATTTTCCTTAAATGGAGGTGTAATCGCACTTTGATAGGCAAAGAAAGAATAATCCATATCACGCTTATAGGCAGCATTTTCTGGCTTGTCCATCCAGGCATTGACTAATTTGCCAACGCGCTTCATGAATAGAATTACGGTAGAGACAATCGCACCATTATGCTCGTCTTTAATTTTGGTACAAGCTTCGCAATCGCAAAGATCAGGAACGTCATTCATGCCTAAGAAAGCCCTAGAATAGGTAGGATATTCAGCAGTTGGATACCAAGTTAATGATTGTTCAATCTTTTCAGCAGCAAATTCGACCATCTTGGTAAGTTCAGCTTCATCTCCTCTAGCGGTGAAGCAAAGCTGGTCGCCTTTTGGAGCATAAAACTTTGGATGGGTTTTCTCGTATTTATCTTTTGGGAAATAATAGAAGCTATTGTGGTTAGCACTCCAAACATTATTCCTAGAATCGCCAAGGTGAATAGGAAGTAAGACAGTAGCAACATCATCAGTTACTCTCATCCTATATGTAAACATTTGGTTTTGGCTGGCAGTCGGGAAAAGAAGACCTCTTTTTACCCTTTTTGAAATATCAGGGATATCGATAACATCATAATTGCATAGATGTAAATCCTTGACGTTTTTATCTAAGGAATAGCAATCGTGGTAATAAGTCTCGAAATTGAAATTGAGTTTCAAGAAATTATAGACTCCATATAGAGTTCCATAATTGGAGTTACCAAAGATAAAGACTGATTTGCCTTTAGTAACAATGCGGGAGCCATCTCTACCAAAATCATCTAGATTGGCTTTATCCCCTAAAGAGGCACTGCTCCAATAGGAATTAGTCCCTAAAGAAATATAGGTAGATTCTTCATTAAAGGTAAGGGAAGCACTTTCAGTAATAACACTTAGTTCAATGTTAGTTGCTTCTTTAAACAAGTTAACAAGCTCGCTTCTAGCATAAAGGAGTTGGTCATCGCTTGATTTTGGGATGATTACTTTATAAGGAGTCTTACCATTTTGAACCAAATAGGAAGAAGTTGGGGTAGCAATAAATTGATGCTTTGTATTCAAAGTAGGAGTAGATCCCCCACCATTAGTAGATTCAGAAGAATCAATTGTCTCATTAGTCCCACAAGAAGGTAGCAAGGCAATTGCTGCAGCTGCTAAAGTGAAGATTAATGTTTGTTTTCTTTTAATATTCATATGCATGTCCTCCTTATTCGACAATCAAGGTATATTCGCTATAAGCGGTATTGCCTTCTTCGTCTTGTACAGTTACATAGACTGTATATGTTCCTCTTGTTGCAATTGTGGCTTTATCGCCATTTGGAACGCTAGCAGTCAAGACTTTCTTATCGTTATAGACCAAGTGCCAAATCTCTAATTTTTCTGGGCTTGTCAAGTTATCAGTTCCTTCAAATACAGGAAGTGCACTGGCAACATTTACTTTTATTGTGTGGGTTGAAACCTTGGTTGTTATGACTGGTACTTCCCTATCAATGACACTGACTAATCCTTTTAATCCGCCAGAGATTGAGTTGCCTGCACCATCTAAGACACCATAGCTAATGACATAAGAGCCGTATTCGTCATATTCGATTTCATAATTGGAAGAGAAATCAGAAACGCTAGAAATCTCTTTTCCGCTATTTACATCCTTTACTTTCTTAACTGAGCCAGAGATATTTTTAACAACGGTCAAGAAAACGTTTTTATCGCTAACTGGAGTTAAAACATCAGCAACATTTGGTTTATAAAGAGTACTTCTTTCGCCAACATGAGCGACTTGTTCTGGGAAAAGGGCAGAAGCCATTGGTTGGATTCTATCCCTATTGGAATAAGAACGGAAAGGTTGGTTACCGACTTTAGAGATATCGATATATGAAGATTCTTTTAATCCTTCTGCTTCGATTTTTAGCAAGAAAGAATCGTCTTTAAATGGGTTATCAAGAGTAAAATTGGCCCCTGCAACAGTAAGGGTGCTATTAGTAGAGCTATAAAGAATAGTAGCGCCACTACCTTGATAATTTTCGCTTGCGGCTTGGGTTCTTCCGTTCACGCTAACTTTAGAAGCTTCAAATTCAATGGTTACTTCTTCTCCGTCGCTAAATGGAATAAGGTGCATTCTTACCTTATTAGAAATATTGGTCTTAAAGGAGAATTCAAATCCAGAAAGAAGCAATTTGTTGATAAATTCCATTGATCCATTTCCGGTGAGCTTACTTTGATAACGTACATAGTCAGCATTCTTGCCTTCGCTATCTTTAACATCTTTGCCAGTGAAATCTCCAACGAAATATTTAGTAAGATATACATTCTTGCCATCATAGCCGGTATCGATAATATTTACTCTATCGGTCTCGATTAATGCAGATTGGTTACTTTCTGGAACAAATTTGAAGGAAACATATTTATTTCCACTTACTTCTAGATCAAGAGGGTCAAATTCCTTATATTCTTCATCATCGAATTTGACATAGGAAAGGATTTTGTCTTTGCTCTCGCCATCTTTACCATATGTATAGGCATTAGGAACATCTATTGTATAGGAAGAGCCCTTCATGAAGTAATGTGGAAGGCTAACCTTATCGGTTTCAAATGTGGCGTTATTATTGACGTCAACATCGAATTCATATTCTTTTTTGCCAGAATAGAAACTATCTTGGTAACGATATGTAAGATGATATTTACCAGCTTTTTCTAATTTATATTGGTCAATAGAAGAAATAACATCAATCTTACCACTTGGATCTTTTACTTCGACTTTAGTAACGCAGTCATCATTTAAGGAAGTTGCTTCGAAATTATCGAATTTAACTAAGGTTCCGGCTTTTAATCCTTCTAATGGCTTTACCTCGAAATGGATTCCTTCCTCGCCGAAAGAAGAAACGAATAAATCAATTCTTTCAGTCCCGACATTTCCATATACGTCAGTTGCTTCATAAATAATTGTATAGATACCTTTTTCAGTCGGGGTAAAAGAATCATTCTTGACGGCAATCATCTTCTTTGAAGAAGAATCATATCCATAATAGACAGTCTTCTTTAAGTCTCCAGAAAGGGCAGTTTCATCAAAAGCCTTGGCTTCTGGAATCTTGATTTCAAGCCCACCAACAACGTTTGCTTTCTTTTTTGCGTTCAAATCAATTATTGGGTTGATTTCGTCTTTGTAGTAATCCATTGGATTGAGGCTATCGCCTTTTATTCCGCCGATTTCACCAATTTCAATAGGAGCGCTATCTAATCCACTATATCCAGTTGCAGTTAGAGAAATATAGACTAAACCAGTCTTAAAACCGGCAAAATTTGTATCAGGATATATGCTTGGATTATTTAATTCGCTGACTAATACATAGTTTCTAGCTTGGTCATTTTCGGCATAAATACGGTAATTGCTTGGGTTAGAAGTATCTAAATAATAGGAGACATTGTTATAAATCTTCGATGTAGGGCTATTGCCAGTTATGGAAGTACCGCCAGTTGGGCTAATACGGTAATTTGTCGAATCGATTGTAATCGTACCGGAATCATCTTTAGATAAACCGGCAACTCTGCTTCCGTTAAATCCAGCAGAGATATAGTTTTCATAATAATAGGAGCCCTTGCTATTTGTAATCGTGAAATAGTTTTCAGGATCATAAGCATCGGTAACACGGACTGTGATGGAATGGACGCTAGGATTGACTCCTAAATCCTTGACATTCCACATGATTAGTTTTTGATATTTGGATTTTGATAAATCTATCGGCTTAGAGAAGGTGAATGTATCGCCTTCAGTCAAGCCAACTTTTAATCCATAAGGATATCCGCTAGAGGCAAATTGGGGATTAAGAGAGCCATAATCGATAGAAGATTTATCCCCGCCAAAAGTATAGACATCTTTAAAAACAGAGAATGATTTGGTGTAAGTAATCTTGTCTTCCCCTACTAATAAAAGGGTATATTTGCCATAACTATCTAATTTATAAGAAGAAGCAGATTTAGAAGATCCGTTTGGATAAGTAAGATAAGAAGCGGTGACTTTTACATCCTTGCCATCTTTAGAAAGAGTTACATCCTTGGAGATAAATAATAAATCTCCAATGTTATAGGAATCTTCTACATCTAGATTATTTATGGAGACTTCTTCCCCTTTTGTTTCCAAAACAGAATTAGAAATAGTAGAAAGCCCAAGAATGGATAAAGTTGCCAGTGTGAATAACGCTTTTGCTTTTTTCATTTTGTTGATACTCCTTTTATTCTTTTAATCCACCCACAGAGACATTGCCCATGAGTTTATTCCTGAAAATAACGAATATGATTGTGATTGGAACCGCTAATATCATCGAAGCCGTAATCTTTAGTGGGGTAGTTTGCAATAAGAATTTTTCAGTCCCTGTCCCAATGTCAGATTTAGCTAGAGACATTTCATATACCGCCCTAGCTAGCGTTGGATGTGTTGGAAGGTATAGCATTGTCGCCTGCCAGTCATTCCATAAGGCAATGAATTGGATTAGGAAGACCGTTCCAATAGTTTTTATAGCCATCGGGAAATAGATACGGAACATGACCGTGAAATCATTCGCACCATCTATTTCAGCTGCTTCCCTATATGTATTAGACAAGGAAGAGAAGAAGGCATAATAGACAAAGTAATACATACCTGCCCCAGAGAAGAAACGTAGGAAGTTTCCCCAAAGGCTATCGAATAACCCTAATTGCCTTAACCAAGTTAATTCACTAGGCAATGCACCAACGATTGGGATTGATAACATTAAGGTGAATACAACATTTATGACCGTACAGATCTTATATTTATATTTGGATGTAATATAGGCAGTAATTGCAGGTACAATCGAACAAATTAATCCCCCTACCCCTGCATAGACAAGAGTATTCATTAACATCGATAAGAAACCAATATTCTCTTGCGAATGCATGATGAGAGTATCCCCAACATACCAGGAGGCATTAAGCTGCATGAATATCAAATTCTTGAAGATAATCCCATAATTCTTAAGATGGAACAATTGGTAATTACTAGCTAGTGGATTCTCCCAGTTCCCCCAATCAACAAACGGGAAGGCGATTGCTCCGTTTTGCTCAAAGTCATTTTTGCTCTTCAATGAAGTCATTAACCCCCAAAGAAGAAGGAAGAGTAAGAATAAAGCAAATAAAGAAATCAAGATAGCAAGGAGGATATAGAAGCAAATATCGATCTTTGATGATTTCGGCTTCCTGCCGCGTTTTATGTTATTCATTGAGTTGGTCCTAACTTTTTCCATAACTAATCCTCGCTTGGTCCAAATCTATTTAGTAAGAATTTTACTAAGAAGGTTGTTGGAACTATAATCGCGGTCAAAACCAAGCCAAAGGCAGCTAAGGCCGGATAACTAATATAATTTGGTACGCCTCCAAGAATGTCGGATTTTAGGGAATTAAGGTAAATGAAGTAGCCAACATTCCCCATCGCCATCGCATTCTCACCATAAATATTGAATACCTGGTATTGAGATACGAATAATTGGGAAATGATGACAATTGCCAATGATACAATAGTTGGATAAATCTTTGGCAAGACAACATGCCACAAGATAGAAAGTGTATTTGCCCCATCAAGAGAAGCGCTTTCGATAAGGGCAGGGTTTACATTGCCCATCGCATTGCTATAAAGCAAGACATTAACACCGAAGCTCATGACAACATTGAAAGTAATCATTACCCAGAGCTGCATATTCGGATCACCTAGAGCATCCACCTTTTCGGTGCCAAACAAATTAAATAGGATTTCTGGTATGGCATTTTGAACTACATATCTAAATAAGAGTCCTAATACAATGCTAGATAATACTTGTGGGAGGTAAAGAACCGTACGGAAGAGCGCACTTCCTGGTTTTTTCTTATATATATAATAGGATGCAAGCAAAGCAAGAGGCTGGGCGAGAAATAAATCAACTGCGCAGAAAATCAAGGAATTTTTCAACATATATGGATATTTTGAAAAGGAGGAAAGTGCAACCTTGAAGTTTTCCCACCCAGCAAATGTGGTGACAATTCTCTCTAAATCATAATCTAGAGTATATGTTTGGAAAGCCATGATGAAAGAATTCATGTTGACATAAAGATAAAAGAGAAAGAAATGGATGCTTCTGACATTTCCTTCAGCCCGGAGCACCTGGCAGCGCTGATCGGCCTGGTGGATCAGGGAAAGATCAATCGTACCGTAGCAAAAG
>URTN01000017.1 GCA_900550795.1 uncultured Mollicutes bacterium | reverse complement strand
GCCTTATTTAAGGGAGAGGAATCATTTATTTCTTCTTTATTCGGGCATAAGAACATATTTGGTCTTGTCATTCTTTTTGGGGTAATGTCAACGATATATCTATTTGAATTAGATAAAAAGAAGTGGAGGATATTTTTCTTTGTTTTCCTTCTTATTTCTTCAGTTCCAGTCAATTCCAAATCATCTATAGTAGCTGAAGCCGTCTTGATATTTTCCTATATGTTATATAAGGGATTTACATTGTTCAAAACGAAAAAGAAGTTATCCGTTACCTTGTTTTCTATTGTAGGAGTTATTTTCTTAACTGGGATTATTCTTTTATGTATCCCGATTCCGGAAGGAGATGGATTATTTAGAAATCTATTATTAGCATGTAAGAGCATTTTCTCTAGCGGAGAAGGGACAACAATCGGGACTAGGTTTGTAATATATAAAAAGCTATTTAATCAATTAAATATGTCTCCTATGTTTTGGATATTTGGGTTTGGCGATACTAATTTTCAGTATTCATTCTTCTATGCAGCGGATTCTTCTTCTCCTGATGCCAAAGCATTTAATTCCTGGCCAGCCCATAATGGGTTCTTAGAATGTCTAGCCAGGGGTGGCTTATTACGTTTAATAATATATATCTCTGTTCTAGTTTATCTAGGTTATAGGTTTGTCAAGAAATTCAAAGAGAATAAAGACCCATCAATATTTATGAGTCTAGTCTACTTTGCTCCATTTTTAATTAGGACATTAGTAGAATATGAATATCTTTTCCTTGATTCATATAAAGGGGCTATTTTTGCTTTATTTATCATTGTTCCTATATTAGAAAATAAGGAAGAATATGAATATCAAATATCATTTGTAGGAATAAAAGATTTCTTAATCAAAAATTATCGATTTGCATTCTTATTAATCGGCTCTTCATTACTATCTTTCTCTCTACTTTATTTGGATGTCTACTCTTTATCGATTTCCTTACCTTTAGGATTGATAAGTTTCGCTGCTTATATAATCCCAGGGATTAAAAATAACAAGAATATGACTATATGGGTTAGCTCTTTTTCTTTAATCCTAGTTTTATCCTTCTCATTGCCTTTTGGATTAATAGGTAATATGCCGACTATGGGAATCATATTTTCTATTCCTTTTGGATTGGTTGTTCCTTTAGTAGGCTTAGCTTTCTATAATGCTTATTTATCTTTAGAAATAAATAAACCAAGTCTAATTTAGCATTTTTAATAAAATTCGATGTTTTCAATGTAAAAACTGCTATTTTTGTTGCAGTCATTACTAAATATGTTGAATATAATCCGCAAAATAATATCGTTTTTGAACTGATACTCTTTCATTGGACTTAAGCTACAAATATTCCATTACATTATCACACTGTGTTTGATTGTATTGTAGGAGTGGCGGGATACAGCCGTAGATGAACGGTGTCTAACTTATCGAAATGGCCTTTATTGCTCTTTGCTCAGTCATTAATGTAATATGTTTTAATATTTTAGGGAGTAATATAACAGAGAAACCAATTGTTAACGATGAATTGACGGATAGATGCTGATTGATGCAATGATTCCCGCCCTTTAATACTTTTATATTGTGGAAGCGAGACATAGAAATGAATATCCAAATTTGCCGATATAAGGTATAAAATATGAACTAATAAAATCATTTACATATTTGCTCGCAAAAATTACACGTTAATAAATAGGCTAAGTGGCCTAATCTATTATGGAGGCATATAAAGTGGAAAAGAAAAAATTCGTATTAAATTCAGGCGAAAAGATAGTTTATAAAGTATCGTGTGTACGCCATGGCTTTTGGGGGGCTTATACAAATGTTTTGATAGTAACAAATCAGGCCGTAGTTTTAGAAAAGTATGGAATATTCAATAACTTCAAGGGAATCGAACGTTACGATTATTCCATTATAAATCAAGCAATTCAAGGCGAAGCTGCCAATGGAGAAGAGCAGTTGGAGTTATACATAGGTGACAAAGTAGAGGATTTTGCTTTACCATCTGTAAACGAATTGAAGGTTTTGATCATGGCGATAAATGATCAAATGGGTCCAGATGCAGAACGCTATGATTTAAATTACTATCAGAGCATTATTACAGAAACAGAAGATGCTGAAAGAATTTTAGAACTAAGATTAAAGGCCCAAGAAGAGATGCCCACTGCAGAAGGCTCGGGAATGGAAATTGCCGGTGAGGCGGCTAAGAATTTGGCAAAGTCAGGCAATTTTACTGCAACAGGTGTAACAAAAGCTGTCGCAAAGGCAATGGGCAAGCAGAAGAAAAAAGGCATTTTATCAGGTATGGTAAATGGATTTTTAGACGATATTGGAGTTCGAGACATTCAGGATGAATTTACAGAAATAGGAAATGAATTCAGAGAGGAGTTTGGATTAAAAACCAAGATGACATATGCTGAGCAAAAAGAATTGAAAGAATTAGAAGAGACAAGAAAAAAGAAAGAACTTCAAGAACAAAAAAATTCTATATTTCAGAATAAAGTCAATGAAAAAAAGGCAATGGTTGAAAAAAAGAAAAAAACAGATGCCGAACAAAAGCAACCAAACCATACTATTCCTAAAATGTCTGTTAAAGAGCAAATGGAATTATTGCAACAGATGAAAAGTTTGCTCGATTCAGGCGTTTTAACTCAAGAAGAATTTGAACAGAAAAAACAAGAAATATTGAATGACTAATATCATGTAGGCAGTCGTTAATGAGACTGCCTACTTTTATCCCCATCTTGCTATTGTCTTTTGCTTGCTAAGTCGTTCACTTTGAATGTTAACATGAAAAATATGATTATTCGCCTGCAATCGCTTATTTCTTTTGTTAGGCAAGAAAAAGCAATAATATATTTAACCTTAATTTCGACAGCAAAAGTTTTTTGTTGTTTAATATTAATAATATTAACTATATAATACCCCTTTGTATGAACGAGGGTATTTTATGAATTTGTCTAAATTTAAAAAATCCTTGTTAGTTATTTCTAATCTAGCCCTTCTATTATCTTGTGGCGAGCCAAGTTCGTCTAGCGAACCTACTAGCAGCAAAGATAGCAGCGAAGAGGATTCCTCTTTGGTAGAAGAAGACTACAAAGAAGAACTAACAAAGATGCTTAAAGAGCTTTCCAAAGCTGTTTCCTACTCATCTTTAGTTACCGTTACTTCCTCAACTGGAACTGGAGAAAACTTACAAAATTATTATGGACGTTATTACCTAGATGTCCAAACAACCAAGAAGGAATATGCCTATCAACAATATGAAGGCATCGAAAGTAACACTTCTCTTCCTAAGAAAGAAGTAGTCGCGGATTCAGGCTATTTCTATACTGATCCATTTGGCAATACTTATAGCAATTACCTTGCTATTAATAATGTCTTGATTCCTTATCAAATTAGCCAAGATACAATCCAAGGTAGTAAACCTGTAATTTGGGATGAATCTGGATTATGTGACGTCTTCTTTGATCTGAAATCCGATATGTTTGATAAAAGCAAAGATGGCAGTTTTATTTTAAATGACAAGGCCGATGCATCGCTTAGAAGGAATATAACAGCCAATTTCTTTGGTTCGAATAGTGTTCCTGCTGCTAAAGATTTCATCTTGACTGTTAAAGACGGCCATATAAGTGAATATTATCTTTCTACCGAAACCCAAAAAAGATATGACCCAGCTTATCAAGCTAGTTACACCATGCAATATGAATTCGAAGGAAATATTGTTGCCTATGGTGAGGATAATGAAGAAATAAAGAAAAACTTCATTAAGCAAGCAAGCGGTGAAAAAGATGAAGCCCTAGAAGCAACATTAGCTAAGCTTAGAAAAAATAATTATAAGGAAACTACTTCCATCTATAGAGTTGGGGAACCTGATTTGTCCCTAAAAGGTACTTTAGCCCAAAAGAACGAGACCATGTATGGGAATTCAACTAAAGTCGCTAAGGTTTATAACGCTACAAATAAATTGCTTTCGAGCAAATATTATTACGAAACCGAAGACAATTACGTTCAGGAAGTAATCGAAATACAGGGGAATTATTATAACCAAGGACTTAAGTTATCTAATTCCAATTTGTCTACCACCTTCCCTCAATTTGCTATTTCTTCTCTTTTCTTCAATAAGGAAGAAGATGGACTATATAGCTATGAAATGGGTAATAAGAATTGCCAGATATTCGCTTCTAATACATTTACTGAAGTAACTACTTCCCTTTTGTATTCTTCTACAATCGACTTAAGGAAAGAAAACGAAGTTACTATTTCTGGAATATATGCGATAAGTAGCGATTCCATGACTATTTATTACAAGCTTGTCTCTACCTTTAGCGATATAGGAACTACCGTTACTGGAATTGATCCTAGCAAGATAAAAGACGGCGATAGCCTTACATTAGATCAATTATTCGCTGGCGATGAATACCTATCTACTGCTAAAAAAATATTGGGTGAGGATAGATTTAATTCGATTGCAACTTTGGGTGGATATTATAACCAAGCAACCTTATTTGCATCTGAAGAAGACAAGCAAGTCCAGATGCAATATTACATGGGTAGCCTTGCTATCTATGATTTTGATGGAGATGGTTCATTGTCTTCTTATGAACAGGCTGCCTTATATAGCGAAGTCGACCGTGTATTGCGCGCCTATTCTTCTAAAGTAGATTCTACTTATTGGCCTGAATTAAAAGCAGGGCTATATCCAAATACTTCTTTATGCACTGAATTGACTTCAACCCAAGTTGTCTCTAAAGGAGTTGAACTGACATTAGATGTCTTCTTCACTTATGATCAATCTTCTTCTAGCGCCTATATTGTTATCGAGGCTAAATATAACGAAAAGGTAACAGTTACCTTCGATTTCAATTATGAAGGGGCGGAGAACATAACAAAAGTTATCAATAAAGGCGATAAAATCGATGCCTTAGCTGCTAGAAGGAAAGGATATATATTCCTAGGCTGGTATAAGGATAAGGAACTTACCGAAATTGCTTCATTTGATAGCCCAATAACATCCGATACGACTTATTACGCCAAATGGGAAAAAATAAATTAAGGAGAAACATATGAAAAAGCAAAGCAAATTGTTATTAATCACATTATCATCATTAATGCTATTTTCTTGCGCTGGGGGAGATATTTCTTCTAGCTCTAATAGTAGCACTTCCTCAAATAAAGGTGGCGAATTCACCTCGGATGTATCTTCTATTCCTGATAAAAGTGATGATACTAATCCAAGCATTTCTACCAAACCTTCTAATTATGATGCCATTACTGAAGATGTCTTTAATGAACTTAGAAATAGTGGCTTATTAATCCAAGGCAAGGTTAACTGGGAATTCTCTGGAGAAGTAACTGATCCTACCTACGGCACGACTTATGATGCTAGCGAAAAGATTAGTTTTACCAAATTCGCTGGACAATCTTCCGCTACATTAAATAGTGAAGTACGTTTCTCTTCTACTAGCGATGAAGCTGATCCTGATGCTTCTTATACTTTCAAAGTATTCCGTAATGAAAAAGGGTTACTAACTAGATTATATCTAGGCGCGGATAACAAGGTACATGAAGTTATTTATACAGCTGAAGATACTGATGAAGACGGGAATAAAATCAATGTCGAAGTTGGATATGATAGATATTTCGCCAACCCATTCAAATTGATCAAATATTCTGATATCAGGGACAATAAGGATGGAACTTATTCAGTTACTTCTTATTCTGCTTCTGATTTTGGAATTGCCACAATGTTCTTCGGCGAGACTTTTGAAGCCGATGTTAATAAGTGCTTATTAACTTTAGAAAGCGGGACTGTCCATCTAGATATCCAAACCGCTAGAAAGGTTTATGAAGATGATACTAGTGTCTATAACTGGTTCACTGCTAGCATGGATATCATGCAAGCCCAGGAACAAGATATCGCTAAGCCTGCTCCATATGAAGAAGATGAAGAAGTAAAACCTTTATTAAATGCCTTTAATGAAATATCAACTTCCTTAAAAGAAGGTGGACATGGTGTTACTTTCTCTTATTCTGAATATTATCAAGAAAGCGAATATAGGAAAGATGTTACCTATATGACTCCAGATGGATATGTTACCGAATCCAATTCCAAAGGTAGCGTTCCTAGCGGGATTGCTAAATTTGATAACGGCAAGAATTATTATTTTGAATTCAGGAATAACAAAATTGTAAAAAGCGGTACTTCAAATACATTGCATCTTCCTGAATATGGTCTAGATTCCTTATCTCCATATATCTTCTCTAAAGATAGCGAGAATACCTATTCGGTCAAGACTAGGGCTTTAGGACAATATGCCGCGATGGTTATGTTTGATAATGACCATGCTGGCAATATCTATGGTAAGTTCTCCTATTTAGGTGATTCTATCCAAGGTACAACTAATTTGGTTCTTACTCTTGAAGGAGGCCATCTAAAGTCTATTACCTATAATTATTTATATGCTGGTAGATTAATTATTGGTACTTGCATTATTTCTGACTTAAATGACACCGAATTAGGCTATCAATTCAAGACCATGCAACTTGGACCAATCCAACCTGGATATGAAAAGTTTGTTGGTGATTTCTATTCCTATGATTATGGAACTATTGGAGTAAAAAATAATAGACCAAAGTGGGATTTAAGAATATATGGCGATGGGCAATATGCCATTAAAGAAAGAGGGCAACTTGGGGAAATGGCTGATCCAATTCCAGATAATCCAACTAAGTCTCAAGGCGTCTTAAAAGGTGATATATTTACAATCGTTACTCCAGACGGCATGGAATTGCCATTAAAATATTATCCAGCCAATTCTAGCTTTGATTTAGGATATGGAGGATTAACTGAACGTAACTTCCCAGTTTTATATGGTGAAACCAAAAACAGAGAACACGTATTTACATTTACTTTGGATCCATATTCAGTATGGAACGTTGATTCTGGCTTAATTAAAAATGCAGGGGAATATGCAGAATGAAAAAACATAATTTATTTATTTTATCTTTGAGTTCGTTATTGGTTTTAGTTGGATGTGGTGAAGGTAGTTCATCTTCCTCCTCTTCTAAGCCTGATAGCGAGACTCCTATAGTTACTAAAACCGATTCAGAGATTGAAAGTACTGATTCTAACGAATCTAGCGTTACTACAACCCAATCCGAAGCAACTAAATTTGCTATCCACAACGGGAATGAAAATGTTACTTTAACCGATATTAATGAATCCGCTAAAGAAGGGGATGCTATTACTTTTGGTTATAAAATCAAATCTGGTTATGAATTCAAAAATGAAGTCAAGATAGTTAATTCTAATAATGAAGAAGTTGCTTTTACTGATAATAATGATGGCACCTATACATTTACCATGCCTTCTAGTGAAGTTACTATTACTTTAGCTACTAGAAATAGGCTATATAAGATTAGCAAAGATGAAGAAACATCTAGATTAATCTCTTTAATAAAATGTGATTATAGCGAAGATTATCTAAGCGAAGAATCTACAACTAGTGAAGAAGATATCTGGATGCATAATTCTAAGGCTGAATTTTCTAAGACAGTTAAGGTTTATCTAACTAGCAATGCAACTTTAAAGCCAACTGGAATTACTCTTGCTGAACTAGATAATAAAGTTATTAACTTAGAAGAAAGTTCTGACTTTGTAAGTTTTGTTATGCCTAATAAAGACGTGACAATCAAAGTCAATACAACTAGAAACACTCACCCAGTTACTTTCAATAATTCTACTCATATTAGTTTGTCTTTGTTCTCAAAAATAGAGGGGACATATAGTCAAATTAATGAAGTTGTCTCTGGTGATGAAGTTTATCTAAAGGCTATTAGCAGCGAAGAAAAATATAAAATTAATGAAATTTCTTATTCCTATACCTTAAATTATGGCGGAGAAGTAGTTGATAACAAGTTTACTGAATCTGACTTAATCGATGGTTATTACAAGCTTGCTGTTCCTGAAATAAAAGATGGTACTGCTTTATCATTTACCGTTACTGAAGTTGAAGCTGGCAAATTTGCCGGATATAGCTTTGTTGGTGAATATTTTGGTACTACAACCGAAAAGGGAAAGGCCGAAACTGCCGGTTGGGGAACATCATATAAACTAGCAATTGATGAATCTGGCTTGCTAACTTTTGGTTATGGTGCAACTTCAGAAAGCCTAAAGACATATTACTTAATCTCAGCTGCTACAAATAAGGATAAAGGCGAAGCTATCGCATCTAATGATGAAGGCAAGAAATTCAAATTCTATTATGATGGGACTAACATTATTGCGGATTCTTCTCTTAGTAATGAACAAGAAGTATTCACATCCTCTTTATATATAGGATTTAGATCCGAAAAAGACACTCCTAGTTATGTAGGCGATATGTACACTGGGTATTATGATTCGGTTTCTATCGATTCAACTTCTCATTTAACTACTTTCCAACTTTATAAAAAAGATGGAGAAAATACCAATTTGCTTTATTCCTTCTATGTTGATTCTTCTAAAAAGGAATTTGTTAGAGATGGTGTTACACTCGAATTAACCGAACAAGGTGAATATGTTAAGGATAGATTCAACGTCCAAGGGGCTTCCTATAATGTCTTAGTTAATGGAACTATTAAATATCGTTTGAAACAAACTGGAAAAGCTAATCCTGCACGTTTCATCTTGGATTCTTATTTTGGTGAATATAAATTAGAAGGCGAGACCAGCGCTTCCTTGATCCTTAACGGAGATGGAAATGGAACTTATAAAGGTGAAGCTTGTACATATATCGCTTCCGAGAATACATTGGTTTTAAAAACTTCAACTAAGAAAGTAACCGTTACAGTTGATGTATCCGCTTTAACTTATGTTGTGGTAAGTGAAGAAACAATGTCTAATCCATTGGTTGGAACTACATTCACTGATAATGGTAAAGTTAGTTATACTTTGGATTTTGGTTACGATTCATATTCTTATGATTGCACAATAAATCTACACTTCAAAAGCGAAACAATGTGTACACTGTCTTGGACAGATGCCGATTCCTATGATTTTTATGCTGATCCAGAAGTTTTAATCGAAGAAAGCGATTATCCTTATACCGTTGAAGGAAATAAGATAACAATCAATGCCACGACTAAATCAAATAATAAAGCGACTATTGAGTTAACTCTTTCTGATGATGGAACTAAACTTACATTCATGAACGATGTAAGTGGGGATACCGTCAAAGGGCAATATTTGACCAAACAATAATGTCTATTTAGTTTATTAAGGGCTGTTTGCTGTAACTAGTGGCAGCCCTTTTTATATTACCTCTATTGAAATCCTAAAAATATTATTTTTATTCTTTTAGATTTACCAAAAAAGTACATTTATTTATTTGTTGGGAGTTATTAAATTTTCCATTTTTTGTTCTACTTT
This sequence comes from uncultured Mollicutes bacterium, assembly GCA_900550795.1. Classification (GTDB taxonomy): domain Bacteria; phylum Bacillota_I; class Bacilli_A; order RFN20; family CAG-826; genus Alloenteromonas. Next base: position 5 of record URTN01000017.1, on the reverse strand, counting down.
TGACA
>URTN01000016.1 GCA_900550795.1 uncultured Mollicutes bacterium | reverse complement strand
CTTTTCCACTGAATTTAATGATTTAAAAGAGGATGACCTTGTTGTTGTAGAAACTGTTACAGGTCTAGAAATGGGAACTGTAGCCACTCCTTTATATAAGATTTCCACCTATAAAGGGAACTTGGAGTTAAAACCAATATTAAGAAAGCCAACTAAAGACGACATGATTGACTATAACTTCAATTTGGAGCAAGGGAAAAAAGCCTTGGCCATTACTAGAAGAGAGGTCGAATCACTTGGTTTGGCCATGGATTTAATTGATGCCATTTATACTTTAGATGGCTCAAAAGTAACAATTTCCTATACTTCAAGCGAGAAAAGAGTCGACTTTCGTGAATTGTTAAAGAAATTGGTACGTTTGATTCCTGCTAGAATCGAATTAAAGCAAATCGCTTCTAGAGACAAGGCAAAGATGGTAGGTGGAATTGGAATCTGCGGATTGCCATTATGCTGCTCCACATTCCTCACCCAATTCGATGCTATTTCGATTGCCAAAGCCAAAAACCAAATGCTTACACTTAATATTCCAAAATTAAGTGGTCCATGTGGCAAATTAATATGCTGCTTATCTTTTGAAGATGATACTTACACAATCGAGAAAAAGGATTTCCCACATCTAGGAACTAAGATCCATTTGGATGAAGGCGATTATTTTGTCGATTCATTTAATATCATTTCCAGGATGGTTAGATTAACCAACCAAACAAAAGATGATTTCCGTACATTCCCATTAGAAGATATTAAGGCCATGATGAATGGAACTTATAAAAAGAAAGAAATAAGTTTGGATAAGGAATATAAATTACCTGACTACAATATCTCTAGCAGCAATACTAAAGATAATTCCTATATGGGCATGCATGTAGATAAAGACAATAGAAACAAAGCGGCCCAGCAGAACAATTTCCAAAAAGATAGAAATAATAAAAATAGGGACAACCAGCAACAGCAACGCCCTAGAAACGACAAGAAAAATTTCCACCATAACAAGAATAGGCATAACAATAAATTTAGGGACAATAAAAATGGACAGAAAGCTTAATTTTTCCTCCTCTACCCCTTTGCTATATTTAATTTCTACTCCTATTGGAAATCTAGATGAAATGAGTCCACGTGCTATTTCGCTTCTAAAGGATATGGATTTTATTGCTGCTGAAGATACTAGGAATTCTGGCTCTTTGATGGCACATTTTAATATCTCCAAACCCTTCATTTCTTGCCATGAGCACAATGAAGAGGAAGCTTCTTCTAAAATAGTCACGCTTCTTAAGCAAGGGAAGAAAATAGCATATATGTCAGACGCTGGCTATCCTGCTATTTCTGATCCAGGAACTAGATTAGTGAAGAAGTGTTTGGAGAACGATATAAACGTCTCAGTAACATCTGGACCAAGTGCTGCAATTAACGCTTTAGTTTGCTCTGGATTAGATAGTTCTCATTTCTATTTCCATGGATTTTTATCCGCAAAAGAAAGCGAAAGGAACGCAGAACTCAAAGATTTAGAATCAAAAAAAGAAACCTTAATCTTCTATGAATCTCCACATAGGATAAATAAAACGCTTGTTGCAATGGCAGCTACTCTAGGTGATAGAAAAGCAGTTATAGCAAGAGAATTAACTAAGCTTCATGAAGAATTTATTCGTGGTAGCTTAGTTGAATTAGCCTTATTAGATGAAACAACTTTAAAAGGAGAAATGGTTATTGTTGTCGAAGGTAAGAAAGACAGTAAAAAAGAAATTGATGACAATCAAATTGCCTTAGCATTAAAAGATGAACTCGAATTTGGTAGAAGCGGAAAAGAAGCCGTTTCAAACGTTGCTAAATCAATGGGGATAAAGAAAAACAGGGTTTACGATATATATTTAAATTCATTTGTAAAATAAATTAGGGAAGAAGAGAAAAGCCTAGCCTGCTCTTCTTCTTTTTATTATCCATATAATATAGATAACCGCTAAATATCATCAAAGAAGCTAGGCCCATATACCCGCCTTCTTTTAGATATACAGTATCAAATTCAAGAACATAGGAATTATTACCGCTAGGTGTATCAAATCCTAATAGGCCACCATTAAGCTTATAAGTCTTGCAAGCTAAAATAGATCCATCTTCTTTTTTGACTTTTACTTTCCAGCCTAAATCATAAGCAAGCTGAGTAGATACAACCGTATCAGATGTATAAGAAGTATCAAAAGTATAGAAATTAACATTGCGTTTTACGTTTTTAAGCGACCCATTACGTAATTTAGTTACCTTTTCGTTAACAATCGAATAGTCTTCTACAAGCATTTTTATAGTAGATGTAGATACTTTATGTTTATGGGTGCTCGAGTTCCCGTATTTAGGCCAATAAAGAACAATATTCTTTACCTTACCTCCTTTTGCATATAACCCAATCGTAGATTTATCGGAATGGTTTTTATCGGTAGAAGCGATATTTTTCATTCCCTTATATTCATAAGAAAGAAGCTGGTTTTCAATTACATTTCCTTGAGAATCAAGTTTATCTCCAAAGACCAGAATTTGAGGCATAAAATCAAAAAAGCTAGCCTGAGAAGAAGAACTATAGGAGGAGTTATAATACTTGAATTCGATATAGGCCCCTTCATAACTTGAATTGAAATATGGATCTGAAGTCGAATTTTTAGAAATGACAAGATGATCTTTTCCGGCGACTATCTCGCTATTATTGACAAAGCTAGTAACAGATTGATTATTAGAGAAGAAATAATTAACTCCCTCGTTTTTATAACTTGAGTTGCTAGAAGGATAAATTCCATCCCCTTCATTGCCAACATAATTTTCAAATTTCAAACCACTATAATAAGAATAATAGATTGATCCATATTTGTTCTTCATATTTGAAGCAGTCCAATCTAAATCGTTCCTGATATTAATTCCTTCAGGAACTTCTCCCTCATTAAATATGGCCCCGTTTTGCTCAATTTGGGATATATCGTAATATCTAAAGAAATTATCCCCACCATTGCCATAGAAATTAGTTTGCTGAAACTCTTTCTCAACTTTCAATTCATAAACCAAATCTTTATCAATCGCATGACCTAAAGAAGGTAAATAATCCTCGCTGACTCTAAATACCCTATATTTATTTCTATCTACTGAATATTCTTCAATTTCTTCTGCCCCAAAAGGAACATTTTCCCCTACCCAGCCATTTATTGGAGTTGAGACAATGTAATATCTAAATCCTAAAGCCGAGTCTACTCCCCATTTTTTAGATCTATAATTGCCACTCCAACCAGTATCGACGAAGCTTTGATCATCATATGTCTTCCTAGTTGAAGAAGAATATTTAAGGCCATTCATGACTGCAAAATCATTTACTTCGAAATTAAGAAGGGAATGGAAACCGCTAGATTCAGGTAGCCCTATAGCAAATTGATAGTTCTCACTTCCGCCACTATCATCAACATATGCTCTATAAAATGAGTTCTCATTGTCTCTAATTCGCTTAGCCATCTCTCTATTATTGGCCAAAGAGACTTCTCCACCCATATAGGTATTCTTAATTGACCATAATCCATTATACATATAACCGCTATTTCCCATTACAATGGCTTCGGCAGCTATACAGACAAAGAATATATGGGGCAAGTATTTTTTCTTTTGGAATAAAAGCAGCAATAAGGTTTCAACACCAATCAAAATCAATTGGTAATATAAATACCATTGCCTAAATAAATCATCATAATTTTCATTTGGCATCAAATAGGAGTTCTTAAAATAAGTCATCCCGTTGATAACGCTAAATTTCTTTCCTTCTAATAACCAGAATATAGAAAAATAAGAAAGGATAGTACCTAAAAAAGCTAAGGCAGATCCTGCTAAATAAATATAAGGGGAATATTCCTTTCTTTTATCAAAAGCCCTACAACCATAATAAACAATAAGAGGAACAAGAATGAAAAACCATCTTCCATATCCATTCCCACTAAAGCCAAAAAAGAAATAATAGGCAAATGTTGTAAATACAAGGAAAAGGCAACCGCATATAGCTAATATATGGTCAATTCGTTTTTCCTTAATAGACATTATAAAAGAAGCAAAAAACAAAAATATGAAGGGCGTGTAGCAAAATAAGGAAGCAGTCCAAGCATCATAGATACCGTTTTTAGCAATTACTAAAGGCAATGTTTGGAATCCGCCAGTTGGGAAGAAAAATGATATCAATCCCATTAATTGCCTGCCTGGGTTATCCCCTACTTGCTCAAATAGTAATGAGAAGAACCTATAATATTGCCTATCATTAAATGAGCCTTTTAACGAATTAAAATAAGCCTGTCCAATTGAAGAAGTTCTTCCTGATAAGCTTGATTGCCTATATGAAGGAAGCAAGGCCCATGCCCCTAGCATTAATCCTAAAGCAAAAGCAGATATTCCTAAAATTATTCCCCTGCCATTATCTTTAATATTTCTTTGTCTAATAGTAGTAAAGTAACGCCATAAAGCATACATCACACCAAAAATACAGGTAGGAACAAGCAATAAGAAGCAAGATAATTCAATAAGGAAAATTCCAATAACTAGATTGCCAATCTTTCCTTCTTTAATTGTCTTTTCTATTCCTAATAAAACTAGAGGTAGATAAGTTATCGCAGAGACAAAAGTAGGGAATCCTACCATGAAATTTAGATAACCTGAAAACGCAATAGCTAAAGCCCCGAACCTAGCAGTATTCTTTTCTATACCCATATAAGTTAGATATGCTTTAGCAAAAAAAGCAGTCATTGTTAGCTTTATAATCGTTGATAAAGCATATAAAGCCGGTATCCAAGACAATGGGAAAAATGACATTACGATAACAAAAGGATCAAATAACCCATAATATGTATTTGAACCAATATTGTCCCCGCCTAAAAACAAATAGGGGTCGTATAAAGGGAATTGACCAGTTTTGAAAAACGTTCTCCAACTCAAGGCGTAATCATAGGCAAACGGTAAATATTGATGGGAATAATCCCAGTTAAAAGCACTAGTAAATTGGTTTTCAATTAACCCATACGCACACCAGGCAAAGCCGATTAAAGCAAGAGCAACTCCATAATAAAAATCACTCCATGGGTCAAACAAAAACGAAAGTTTCTCTTTTAGAAAAGCTTTGATATCAAAATTATTTCGTCTATATGAAGAAAGGCTTGAAGCCATATATTTTATTCTTCTTCCTTTTTCTTCTCTTCCCCAATTCCAACAACGTCTTTAACAGGAATACTGAAGGCAATGCCTTGTCCTTTTGTATTCATGCCAGCCCCTTTATTAACAGAGAGCATGACGGCGTCTCTAATTGAGGATTCTACTAAGATAAGAACTACTTCTTTTTCAGGGGTAATGACAACGCCGAAAAGCTTTTCCATATCTTTGTTGCCTGTTCCTCTAGCATTGAATACTGTTCCGCCTCTAGCGCCAGCATCTCTAGCAGCAGACATTACCAAATCAGTGAAGCCGTGGTTAACAATACAAATAATCAATTCATGGTTAGTTTCCATTGTTTTCTTTCTCCTTTTCTTTTTGTTCTTTTCTTAATTCAATCTTTTCCTTCTTGGATTCGATTTTTGATTCTATCCTTTCCTTTAACGAAGCCTTTTCCTGGAACTGGGTATTCGATAACATCTTGTAGATGGAAACACCCAAAACCGAATCGATCGGGCAACAATAGGCAATGCCTTTAGAAAGGGCAGATATACCAAACCTAGCTTCCAGTTCAGATTTTAATATAGGCCACCTATCTTCTTTTACAATAGATATAATTACATCTTTCTTAAGTTCACCTATACCCATGACTTCAATCATGGCGCTAGTGGCAGTTCCTCTTCCATGGAAGCAAGTGCATATAAATGCTTCGTTATTGAACAAGATTTCACTAATCGCATCTCTTTGTCCATCCCTAACGACAACTGTTACAAAAAGTAGTCGATGCAATTTATGATTTTCTTCATAAGGGGTAAATTCTTTTCCCATTAGGCTACCTCCTCGTCAACAAAGTGGATGATTTGATCATCGTTTTCTTCAACTAGACGTTTTCTAGTCTTCTTATATAGGATATTGGTTTTAATCTTGCTATATAAGCCTAATCCTTGAAGGACAATCAAAGGCATCATAGCGACCATCGCTACTAGACCAAATCCATATAAATAGACGTCTTCTCCCCTAGCAAAGGCAAAACCAATACAGAAAGGAAGAATAAATGTAGAAGTCATAGGTCCAGAAGCAACTCCGCCGGAATCAAAAGCCATTGCGGTATAGATCTTTGGAACCATAAATGAAAGCACGAAAGCAGCAATGTAGCCTGGAATTAGGTAATACATGATATCAAATTGGAAATAGGCACGAATGACTTGCAAGCAGACAGCAGTTCCAATTGAAAGCGATAAGACAATAAGCATCGTGGTCTTTTTGATCACGCCTTCGCTTATATCCTGTACCTGTTGGACTAAGACGTGTACGGCAGGTTCTGCCAAGACACCAAATAAACCAAATAAAGCCGCTAAAAGAAGAGCATAAGGCAAGAATGATGGGGATGATCCTAACGTTTGCCCTACTTTAGATGCAATAGGCATGAATCCGGCCTCTACCGCTGCTAGGAATAAGACTAAGCCGATATAAACAATAACCATGCCAATAATGATACGGGCAACAGTCTTCCATGGAAGCTTGATGAAAAGCAATTCATAGACAATGAAGAACCCCAAAATAGGAAGTACTGATATAGCTACGCTCTTAAGGCAATCCAACAAGGAATGTCCGAAATTCTTAGCTAAATCAGGTTCTAACCCTGCTAAAGGATCCTTATAATCACTAATCGAAGGCAATTCTTGTCCAGTTGCCTTCATTATTGAAGCAATTATTACGACAAATAATATAGGTCCGATTGAACATAAAGCAGTTAAACCAAATGAATCTTCAGCTGATTTAGCACCATGGCTAGCCGCCATACCTAAACCAAATCCAAGCAAGAATGGAACAGTTACAGGGCCAGTAGTAACTCCGCCTGAATCGAAGCAAATTGGTATAAATCTAGGATCGACAATATATAGAAGCATGAATACCAATGCGTAGAAAGATATAAACATTACATTTAGATTCAAGGAGAAGAATACCCTAAACATGCCAATAACTAAGAATACTCCAACCCCAATACCAATTGTCCAAACAATGATTTGTTCATCAATGCCGATTTGGCTAGACAAAACAGTTAAATCAGGTTCAGCAATAGTAACCAAGACGCCAAGGATAAAGGTCATGGCAATTACAAAGAAGAAGTTTCTTTTCTTAACCAAGGAGCCACCGATTATCTGACCAATTTCAGTCATTGATTGTTCAGTGCCTAAATTAAATAACCCCATCCCGATAATAATCATCAAGACAGCTATCAAGAAAGTATAGATATCAGTATTGGTAATTAAATATTTCTCATCGAAAGTTCCGTTAGGCAAGGCAAAACGTTCGACAAGAAAGAAAACGATAATAACAATTGCGATAGGCAAAGTTGAAATAATGGCTTCTTTGAATTTTGACCACCAGTAACTTAATTTCATCATAGGCGCCTCTCCTTTCTACGTCCTTTTTTTATTTTAGTCATAGCCCTGCTATCTCTATAAATAACTTTTTCTTCTTTTTTGACACTTGTCTGTTTCTGTTTAAATATCAATTGCTTGAAGGAGGCCGGCATATCGCTTTTTAAATCATATTTCTTTCCGGAAAGAGGATTTGTAAATATTAATTGATAAGCATGCAATCCTAATCGTTTTATAGGATCTGCAGGTTCACCATATTTGTCATCACCAATTACATAATGCCCAATATGACCTAGCTGTACCCTGATTTGATTCTTCCTGCCGCTAGACAAATGGACATCTAAAAGGGAATAAGGTCCATTTTCCTTTACCAATTTATAATCAGTAATAGCAAGTTTTCCTTTTTTCTTATCATTAGTAACCCTAATAAGTTGAAAACTATCTTGGGTTAGATAATTCTTAAGGGTGGCTTCTTGCTTTTCCATATGGCCTTCGACTATTGCATAATAGGCCCTGCAAGTTACTATATCCTGCCAATTATCTTGAAGAGCTTTGGCAACTTCATGGCTTTTGGCAAATATCAATACACCTGAAGTATCTTCATCCAAACGATGGACAACGAATATACGCCCTTGATGTTTTTCTTCCATATAGGAGGAAACTAGCCTATAGGCAGTACGCCCTTTTTCCTTTTCTGTCGCAGTAGTTAATAAAAAAGAGGGTTTATCAATTGCAATGATATCTTCATCTTCATAAATGACTTTTAATCCAGACGAATCTCTTTTAGCAATCCTATTTTTTGAAACAGTAACTACATCCTCAGGATAGATTTTATAGTTATATTGAGATACAGGTACCCCTCCGACTGCAACTTGATGATGTGTCAAAATGCTTTTAATGGTCTTTCTTGGGGTAGAAGGCATCTTAAAAATAAGGAATTCCATTAATTCGGTTTCCTTATAGACCTTAAATTCTTTTATTGAATTAGGATTTATCAATCCTTTTTTGCTTCTATGCTCTTTTTTATCATTCTTATTCATATCAATTACCCATATAGATCTTTAAATCTTCTAACGCTTCTAAAGCGTCATAATATCCCTGCCTATAAAGATCTAATAACATCTGTTTATCCTTACAAGAGACTCCAACTTCTGGATTAGTTTTTGGACGGATAATGAATACACGCCCCTCTTCTTCTAGTCTATCTAGCTCATCCATCTGCTTGTTATATACTTTCTTTGACTTTAAGAAAGCATTAAGGAATTTTGGATATTGTTTATATAAGGATTTTGCAATTGTCTTCTGTAAAGTTTTTAATTCCTGTTTCCTATATCCTTTTGGTCTAGTTCCTATAACTACTATTTTCTCAATGTTATCTTCTAAAGGTTTATAGAAAGGGACGCTAGAAGTTACCCCACCATCTAGGCAAAGAGTACCCTCTACATCGACTGGTCTTGCTAATAATGGCAAAGAAGAAGATGCTGCTAGACCTAAATAAGGATCTTTTAAATCCCCTTTTTCGAAATAGATAGAAAGTCCATCTTCCATTTTGGTCGCGCAGCTATAAAACTTTGTTTTGGATTGGAAGAACTTCTTTTCATTGAACGGAGATATTTCCTTTGGAACTTCGTGGAAAAGATAATCAAAATCAAACATCGTCCCCTTAAAAATCCTATTCCTAAAAGAAATAAACCTAGGGTTATTCATAAGTTCTACTACAATGAATTTAAATCTATAAGCATCGCCCGAAACATAATTAGCGCCAGCTAAAGCACCGGCTGAAGTACCAACAACATAATCAAAACGAATCTTGCTGATCATAAAGGCGTCTAAAACACCAGCAGCATATATGCCTCTAGTGCCTCCCCCTTGTATTACTAATGCCTTCTCCATATCTAAATTTCCCTATGTATTTA
>URTN01000015.1 GCA_900550795.1 uncultured Mollicutes bacterium | reverse complement strand
ATAAAGCATGTTGGCATATTTATAATTGGCAGCTACTTCGCCTTTTTGCCCTTCTAGGATAATGGCTAATTTGCCTTTAGCAGTACTTGCAGTTGCAAAATTGCTATTTTCCTTAATCTTAGAAGAGATATCTTCACATTTAAGTTCGGTTGCTTTGAAGCTAACATCTCCAATAGATTTTTCAATATAGGCACTAGAAGCATCAAAATCAGTAACATTAGCAAGTGGGATATATAATTCTTCTTCGCCGGTCCCATTATTAATAGTAGTAATAAAGGAAAGGTTCGCGCTTAATTTAGAATTCTCGAATAGATTTGAAACTGTATAGTCATAATCGATATTGACTGTATAGGAATAAGTTGAATTCAAATCGAATTCTATTTCTTTAGTAACGATGCCAACATCGTCGAATTTATAATGGTTAGTCTCGCTATCAACATGTCCACTGACATTATTAAGTGATAAAGCACCGCCTTTACCATAAGTCAAAACGGCATTATCGACTTGGTCAGCATAGCTAACTCTAGTCTTGATCTCTCCTATAACCGCATATGGTTTATAAGTAGAATCTGAAGGAAGCTCATTTGTATTTGGATCAAGGATTGCATTTTCAACTACCTTGGTACCATCCATAAATCCACCCATATCGCTAGAGAACCACTTAGGTGGCAAATACTTAATCGTATTATTTGGGGAATCGATATTGGATTTGTTGGCCACTGGAACAATAATAGCCATGGCAATAAGGGTAAACAAAATCACGCTAGCAACAACTGAAGACCTATTCTTTAAGAATCTCTTTAACGCGTCTTTAAGATAAGTCGTTGGCTTTGTATCGAATTTCTTGTCGTGAATAGATTCATCCATCTGGACGAATTCAAAATCACCTGGGGTAGGTTTTATATCCTTTTGATTGTTATCAATGTTTTTCATAATTATTTCTTCGCCCCCATTCTGATACGTGGATCGACAATTCCATAACTTAAGTCGATTATCAAGGTTGCGAATAATCCAATGACTGTATAAATAGCCATATCAACCATGATTACTGCATAGTCTTTAGAATTTAATGCCCTAACAAATATCGAGCCAATTCCAGGGATACCATATATTTGTTCTAGAACCATCGAACCAGATAAGATACCAATGAATTGAGAGATAATCATCGGTACGATTGGAACCATGGAATTCCTTAAGGCATGACGGACAACTGATTGGCCCTTGGTCAAACCTTTAGTCCTTGCTAGAAGAAGGAATTCGCTAGACATGACTTCGCATAATTCAGCCCTGGTATATCTAGCAAAGGAACAAATAGAGCCAAATGATAAAGCCATGACTGGGATTATATAAGCCTTTATAGCTAAGGCCGGGTCGGCTGCTGCATTAGCATCACTTGGCCACCTTGTTGGAAAGCCAGATATTGATCCAAACCAAATAAGCAAGAAGGAAATAAGAACGAATGAAGGAACAGAAATGAAAATCATGACGATAGTAGAAATAAGAGAATCTGCCAATGTATTTTTCTTTAAGGCAGCAATAATTCCTAGCCCAATTCCTAATGGAACAGAAATAACAATAGAAACAATATTTAGCCTCATCGAATATGGTAAGCCTTCCATCAATATAGCAATGGCTGGTTGTCCTAAGGATAAGGTTGTCGAAGTTCCCCAATCCCAGGCAGTAAATATATTTTTAATCCAATTGAAATACCTAGTTATGATTGGATAGGCAAGGTAATAATGGGTAACTCCATTAACATCAACTTGCTTGATTCCTGGGTCAGATAGTAAATATGCCTGTTCGACAGGATTGACCTCAAAGAAGAACCCTTTCCTAACTTGATCTTCCCAGAAACGATATACCTCTAGATTTTGGCTTGAAAGTGGCTCGATTGGCAAACACTGAAGCAAAATGTAGGTAATCGAAAGAATAATGAAGGCTGTTAGGAAAATAAACAGTATTCTCTCTATTACGTATTTTACAGAGTCTTTCATTAATTATTTCCTCTCTTTTTGTTGTCTAGATGTCTTTGACTAAAGTCAAAACATTTTTCACAACGTGTACAATATACCAAAACTCACTTTTTAACAAGTAAAGAAAGAGCCGTCAGTGCATTTGACGGCCCTTTTTTGTTTAATTATTACCTAATTGTTATTTGGTAATGGTTTGCATCCCGAAATCAGTCATCTTGCCAGCTTGGACAATTTGGATTGATTTGGTGATGATGTTGTTTCCGACCTTGATTTTATAGACGAGGGTGAAATACAAGTTGAAGTAGCTAATTGCAGTTCCCTTGTTATCGTTTGCGACTTGGGTAGCAAGGCTAGTGATTTGAGATTTATCAACTTCAAGCCTCATGTCACCATTCATGCCAGTAGAGAACTTGTAGCCTTTTTGTAAGTAATAGCCACCTAAGGAAGCAGATGAAGTTGAGCCAAATAGCAATGCGACGTCCTTGGCTTCGAATTCATATAGGGATCTTCCTTCGTCATCAGTTGCATTGGCCGGATAATCAGCAGTGAACAATACGGTGTTTCCGTTATTGGTTAGTTTTTGGTTATCGGCAATGGCAACGCTCTTGCCATCATCAATTGGGGTGAATCCTTGGGAAATGCTCCAAAGGGCATCGAAGGTATATCTATATCCATCATAGACGCATGGATGCTTGGACATCTCGTTTGTTGGGGTACCCCAGTTGAGGCAGAAGCCTTGGTTTAGTGACTTGGTCGAGGAGACTGTGGACATGAAGTCGATTGGGTTCAAGACGTTACCGGAGACGGCACCTTCGGCAAAGTCGAATTCGCCATGGTCCATCCTGGTATAGGCGTCAGTATATTGGGAACCGGCAACCTCAAGCTTTAGTTCAAGGGTGATGCCATATTTCTTGTTGGCAGTATTGAAGTTATCTTCGACATACTTCTTGATGTATTTGCCAAGGTTATCGATGGTGGATTGATAACGGTAGGTACCATTGACGGTGATCTTTTCGCCTCTTTCAATCATGCCGTCTTTCATCAAATCCTCTACAGCGGCGGCAAAGTAGGCTTGGGCGACAGCGGAAGAATAACAGAATTCGTTATTGGCGATTTCTTGGTATTCCCTGATGACGGCCTTGCCCCACTTGGAGGCACGGTAGGATTGGGTTCCACTTGGGTCAAGCATGTAGGCATTGGACAAATAGGCCATGGCTGGGTTTCTACCGGCAGCTTCGGCCAATTCTTTTCTATCGATGCAATAATAGACGCCCCAGAGGAACTTCTCGTTGCTCATTATTGGCTTGACGTTCCAATAATTCTTCTCAGGGTGCTTATAGACAGTTCCGTTTGTACCGAATAAGTGTTCCCATTCTTCTTCGGTTGTGGAGTTGACGTTAAGTTTGATGATGGTGCTTCCTTCGGTACGGTAGACACGTTCATCGTTTTTGTGTTGTTCAAGCATTGAGGAAGGGATTGTGGCTTCGTCAAGCTTATTTTCCAAGAAAGCCTTGTAGGCATCTTCATCGGCCTTGTCGCCAGAGAAGACGTCTTCGGTATAGCCATCGAAGTGATATTGGCTTGCTTCGTAGTAATCGGCATTCTTCTTGTAGACAATCCTGGTATCCTTTTGCCAATATTCTGGGATATATGGACCAAAGCTAAGGATATTGTCGAAGTTAGCATAATAGTTGGTGTTTGCACCATATTTGCCATAGTTCTTAACTCCGCCAATTTCTTTTAGGAATTCCATTGGCATTGGGGAATATAGACCAGAAGAAAGGGAGGTCCTGGCATAGGCGGTAGACTTCGGCTGAATGAAGGTGAAGTTTAGGCAGCCTAGCTTTTCATCCATTTGGATTCCAACCCCGGATTCGGTCCATGGCTTGGATTGTAAGGAGGTGTTATAGACATAGTCCATAGCGCCTTCGAATCCAGAGGTATCGGAGACAAGTTCAGCGAAACGGCTAAGCTTGTTATCAAGCATTGACTTGAATGGGGTGATGTAGTCTTCTAGGGCTACTTGCCTTCCATCATATTTGCTCTTCCACTTGGAGGTTGGGGCTGTATGGTATGTATAGCCTTCCCCATAATGGAGGTAGACCCTCCAGTATTTGGAGGTAGTTTCTTCAGTGATTGTTGCCGTATCGACTTCTTTGCCACTAGCATCCAGCATTATTGGGGCGGCAGTCTTTGATAAGGAACCTTCCCAGGCATAGGAAGTATTGTCGGCATTGGCCTTGACTCCGAAATAGGAGGAAGTAATCATGGAAGTACGGTCAGAGACGTCAGATCCAGATGCATCCCATCCATTGAAAGAACCGGAATCAGTATTGGTATATCCATGGAAATAACTCTTCCATTCAGGAACGGATTCGACGATGTTCCCGTTATACATGCTTTCTCCAGTGATAGTTCCATATCCAACGCCAAAACCATAGTTAGTTAGGTATTTGGTGGAAGGGAGATTTACACGCTTGGAGAATTGTTCATAGGAGGAGTCATCGTAAAGAGGGATTCCGCCAACGAAGTTTTCCATTGCATATTTTTCTAGAGAATAGAGAATCTCAGACTTTTCACGCCAAGACTTTTGCGAATAGTCTGCATCATAACCTTCGGTACTGAAATTCTGACCAGAATCAGCCTTTGGATAATAGGCATCTGGATCATCAGTTTTGCTTGATCCAGTTCCGGGATCAGTCTTGCTAGTACTAGTAGAAGGAGTAGTAGGTCCACCGCATCCGGTTAAAACTAATCCAGAGCAGACAAGGGCAAGTAGAAACTTGTTTTTGTTCATATTTTTTCCTTTCTTCTTTAATTAAAAACACATTCACGTAGCAAGTACGCGTGTAAAAGGAAACCACCTGTAGAAAAATTTGCAACTACTTTTTGCAGTTTTTAAGATTATTTTGTACTTTTAACGTATGTTTAAGTAAAAAAGGACAAGAAATATGATTGCTAGTATGAAAAATACACCAGAGACAACAAAATAAGGCCAATAGATTATTTTGTTCTTTTCCCTCTTGATATTTTGCTCGTTTTTATAATCCAAAGCAGTATCCCATTTTTTCTCATTTCCCTTTTTAAATGATTCAAAAAGACGGTAAACCCCATAATTAAGTACATCAAATGAACCTGTCCTAATCGTGAATATCAAGCCTGCAATTCCAACTACTATTGCACCTGATATAAAAAAGGCATCCGTTAGACCCGTGTAGTTAAAAAGTCGCCTTCCACAGAATATAGAAACAAATGATATGACTCCGATTATTGAGGCGATCAGTAATGAAGTAATGATTCTTTTTTTATTCATGCAAGTAAGTTTATACAAAAGAATGGTTTTTACAATAAGGGCAATGCAAAATCCATGGAATTTGAATACATGCCTCCCCTATTTTTATTTTTAAAAGGAATGTGTTGACCTAAATTTAGCAAAATAAATTTCAGCTTTAGTAGTCTTACCTTCTTTGCATTCTTTATATCCACGTTCTATTTTTTCATGAAATTCTTTTTCGCTCATTCTTGATAAATCAATATCCCTTGGGGGCATTACATCTTTGTTCATATAAAATCACCAAAACGATTTAACCACTAAAATTACTTTTTAAGAAGTACTTGCGACCTAAAATGTAAAGGAAAACCCCAACAATTACTCCCTTAAAAGAAAATAAAGGAAAATTGCATTATTTAAGAGTATGATTATCTTTGTGTAGGCGCGTATGCGATTATATTTGACATATGCGAGTTCGATATTAAACTACATTAGCAAAAATCAAGGAGAACAAGATGAGAAACAAGAACAAATATTCTCTAATCGCATTGCTTGGATTATCATTGGTTACTCTAGTTGCCTGCGGAAATGAAAGCTCTAATAGCTCTAGCAGTCCTAGCGAATCAATAAATTCCAGCCAAACCGAAACAGAAGATTCAACAGTAACTACAACTGAACCAAACCCAACCCCTTTAACAAGACGTATCAAGGTAACTTTAGACAAGCAAACAATCAGCGAAGGCGCTTCCTTCTATGACGGTTGTAAGCCAAGCGTACTTTTTGAAGATGATGAAAATCCATCCAACAACAAAGAAGTCAATAACTATAAATTCAAGACCGAATACGAAATCGTTAATAAAAACGATACAAGTTTAACTTATAAAGCTGGTGAATATCTTCCAGCTGGATCTTATACTGCTAAAATCCAATATACATCTGGCAAGAGATTCAAGGCCACTGCCGATTTCGAAGTCGTTAAAGGCAATGTCGAAGTCGCTAGTGAAGGAAAAGGCTATACCACTTATACAACTGACCAATTAGCTCAATATAAAGTTGCCAATTATCCAGGCATCGCTACCCTTGAAGGTTATGGTATGCCTACTACTGGAGATGTAAAGATTCTAGTCATCCCAGTCCAATTCACAAATACCATTTTTGATGATATCAACACTGTAAAGACAGTCTTGCATGAAGCCTTCTTTGCTGAATCCAATGAAACTCCATGGGAATCCTTATCCTCTTATTATAAGAAAGCCTCTTTTGGCAAATTGAATATCAGCGGTGTTGTTACTGATGCTTATACCTATCCAAAATCAGATAAAGACATCCCAAGTACCAATACCGATATTTCTAGAGAAATCGCAGTCAAGGCTATCGAATGGCTAAAGACTGAAAAGGGAATGGACATGACCGAATATGACGCCGATAAAGATGGATATATCGACGGTATCGAAATTGTCTATAATACCAGCCAACTTACCCCAAGTGGCGACCAATCTTCCTCTTCTAG
Source organism: uncultured Mollicutes bacterium (assembly GCA_900550795.1). GTDB lineage: Bacteria > Bacillota_I > Bacilli_A > RFN20 > CAG-826 > Alloenteromonas. The sequence continues at coordinate 2,823 of URTN01000015.1, read as the reverse complement.
TGCCTGGTGGAACTATACTACCAATGCTAGCGGAGCCAAAAATGTCCATAATCCTGGTCCAAGAAGGATGTTCTGGTCTAGATGGGACTTTGTAACCAATGCCTATTATGCCGAATATAAAGAAGGAACGGCCATTGGTGGCAAGAAAGTCGATGCCCATACAATAATCCACGAAACTGGACACATGATGGGTGCCCCTGACTACTATTCTTATGACAAGACCGAAGGCCCAGCCGGATGCGTTGACATGATGGATAATAACGTTGGCGACCATAACGCCTATACCAAGATGTTCTATAACTGGGTTGCCCCAAAAGTAGTCGATGGTACTAGCGATAACTTCACCGTCACATTGAATTCCTATGTCGAGACAGGTGAATTCCTACTTGTTCCAAAGTCTTCAACTGGATGGAATGGTTCCCCATATGATGAATATTTGATTGTTGAATATTATACTCCAACCGGAGTTAACGAAATGGATTCCACTGGTTATCCAGAATGGCAACAAGGAAGCTCAAGCGGATCTAATGCCTATGGACATGGCGGAACATATGAAAAGCCAGGTGTCCAAATATTCCACGTCGATTCAAGGTCTTCCTCGACAAAAGGACAACTTGATGATGCTGGAAATAAAATATCGGAAAGCAAGGTAACTGACTATACCGATACCCCAAGATCAGTCGAATATAAAGACACCACAAACAAAGTTTACGAAACCACAGCCAAGCTAACTCACGATAACACCCCATCCCGTTCTAGCGATGGTAAAACAGGTGAACCTTCCGATAATAGATTACTTCAAGTCATCTATCCTAGCGGAGTCAATTCCACTACATCCAATACCTACTATAGTTCATTCGGCATGATGTCCAACCTATTCGGCGCCGATGATTATAGATACAATAATGAAACAGTAGAAAATGGTTATTATGGCGGAAATATGTATTCTAACTACAAACTTAGAGACTTCTATCCTAATGACCTTGAATGGAATGATGGTTCCACCAATAAATGGAACTTCAACGTTGTTTCCCAAACTGATTCAACCGTTACTCTCCATTTCGTAAATACTGCTAAATAGCTTAATAGCCCTTGGAAACTAATCCTTGGGCTATTTTTGTTACCGATTTATTTAAATAAGTAACAAAATTTATCCTTTTTGCCTATTTTTAGCCTCAATAATCCTAAAACCCTTTAAATTTATAATTTAATAGTTGCAACTTTTTATTTTGTCATTATGTTATATAGGAAACCTCACGGAACGATGAGGTTTTTACTACTAAATCTCATATGAGTTTAGTGAGAAAGGAACATTTATGAAAAGCAAGATTTTAAAGACTTTATCTGTTGTTGCTTTATTAGGTGTTGGAGTTATTGGTAGCGTCGCTTGTGAAAGCAAGTCTTCTACTGAACCATCTACATCTGAAACTGAAGCAAACGAAATCATCGCCAGTGCCACTAGTGTTGATATCGGAAGTACAATCGTTTTAAGACTAAAGAAGACCGAAGAAGGTGTCAAATGGATTTCTAGCAACGTCAAGATTGCTACAGTCGATAACGAAGGCACTGTTACTGGTGTTGGCGAAGGCGATGTCACTATAACCGCCATGACTAGCGAAGGTAAGCTCGAAATCAAGATTACCGTCACTGATCCGGAAGCCAATATCAGGGGCAACATTGTCTTTGATGAAGAGAAAGTACCAAGCGAAATCGTTATCGGTGATGATAACGCAATCAATGTTGAAGATTTTGTCACTGTTACAAAAGTCAAGAACTGGTCATTATCTAGCGAATCCGAAACCATCGAAATCGATGGACACAAAGTCACTGGTGTTGATTATGGTGATTTCTTATTGACAATCAAAGCCGGTAAGACAAAAAGAGCCATTGAAGGAAAAGTTGTCTCCAAAGACAAAATTAAATTCAATAAGTTCATTGATTCTATCGATCGCAACTTCACTATCATGAATAGCATCACCGGTGTCGAATACGTCGATAAGGACTTCTATGCAGTCCTTGGAACTTCTGGCGAAAATAAAGATGACTTCAATTTCGAAGGTTCAATGAAAGGCAAAGACGGCAAATATTATGCCTATACTGCCATTGCAAGGGCAAATAGTAATGATGAATTAGAATTCGTTGCTGACCAATTCAAAGTCACCCCTGGCAAAGGACGTTCCCCAGAATCATATGGTTTCGGTGCCTTCAATTCCGACGGTAATGTCGGAGGAACCAAATGGGAAGAAATAATAAATAAAGGCGAACCTACCGGAGCCTATATACTAGAAGCTGTTGCTATTGATAAATATGACACCAACATCAGCACACTTTATGAAAGATTAGCACCTGGATCCTTCTACTTTATCGAAAATTTAGTTAAGCAAGCTACTAGAGCCGAAGTTGCTGGAATGGCTGCCTTATTAGGAAAAGATGGCACATTTGCAATGTTCTATCCAGTCGCTTCCAATGGCCAAATAGTCCAAAACGTTCCTTATAACGGTGGACAATTATCCTTAGGTGTACAAATCTCTGATGTTGGAACTACTACTATTGCTCCAGTCGCAAGCTGGATGGCTAACCCAGTTTATCCAGAAGCCGTTGATATCTCTGCTTTAACCAATTTCTTCACTAACATGCAAGAAAAGAAGACCTTCTCCGCTACTGCTAAAGCTAGCTGGGTCAATTCCAAAACAGGTAAAGAAATCGATTGCCCATCTGGATTAAAAGTCCAAACCGATGATGGCAAATTAACCGAAGTCCTTCCAACCTTCGAAATGGAATCACACGCCAATGCCGATGGTATCTATAAGAAAGTAACTGGAT
>URTN01000014.1 GCA_900550795.1 uncultured Mollicutes bacterium | reverse complement strand
TCTTTGCCTTATTTTTATCACGTGTAATTGTTTTATACATGGTTTCCCTCGTCAAGACTACTTAGACATTTTGTCCCAGTTATCTTTGGTTAATTGAGTGTGTTCGAATATATATTGAGAGGTGCAATCTAGTTTCCTAAAGGCGTCTAGATATCCACCTTGGTTTTGGGTTCCGCTACTAGAAGCAAAGGAAGAAATTGTCATGGTATAGCCATATAAGAAGGTGGCGAAATTCTTTTTGTAACGAGTGGAATAGGAAGATTGTTGGACTACTTCTGCATCAGCTCTATAAGCAGCCAAATCTTTATAATATGTGTTATTTAATGCATCAACGTTATAGGAATATTTAACTGGAGCGGTCAATCCGGTTAATTCACTAAAAGCAGCAAGTTCATTTTCGCTATAGATGAATTTGATGAATTCCTTAACGGCTTTGGCCTTGCCATTCTTTTCACATCTAGCATTAGCGAAAGTCAAGGTTGAACCAACGTTGATTAAGGTTGGTCTCTTTCCATGTCCTTCACTGACTTGACCAGTCAATTGAGTTGGAAGAGGCATAAATGCAACGTGACGATCTGGATTATCAACATTCATCTTGGCGTAATCGCTAAATGTTCCAACATCAGCAGCTTCATGGCACCAATAGGAACCGTCCCAATACATACCATAGGATTTACTGTTATGTTTATTGATGAACCAGTTCATGGCTTCGACTGGGGTTTGGTTAGAATTAGCAAGTGCTACGGCATCGATCCACTTATTGGCAAGAGCCATTTCAAAGAAAGCCAAGGAATAATAACGGTTAGCCATGTTATACATTTGATAACCATTTTCATCATTTAGCTTCATCTTTGTTGTAACTGGCTTCTTTAATCCAGAACCGGAATAGAAAGCATCTTCGCTTCCAAAGCTAGAAACCATATCAACTTCCGCATCAGTCCAGTTGCACATAGTATCTTTCATGCCATCTGCGCCAGTTAATGATGCCCACATGGCAAGAGGCAAGTACCAGGAATAATAATGTCCGCCGCCACAGATAAGTAATGGGGAGACACCTTCACCAGCCATCTTATCGCAAAGGATATTGAATTCTTCTAATGAAGATGGAAGTCCATCATCATAGTCTCCGGCTTTGCCGTTTGGGCCGACTGATTTCTTGGCATTTTTATCAGCTACAAAATAGGCGTTGCCATATTTGCTTGTATATAATTCCTTATCTTGTTCATCTACGCTAGGATCGGCAAAATAGTAATTCTTTTGTTCGAAAAGGTCCTTGTCATAGCTAATTCCCGGGAACCATTCATAATGTGGCAAGGCATAATATTTGTCATCTGGTCCTTTTAGTCTTTCTAAGGTATTGGATTCGATTGTATTGCTAGTAACCATTGGTTCGACAATATCAGAAAGATCCATCAAGAAATTCTGGGCAGCTAATTGATAGATATCTGTAGTAGATTCATAGATAAAGATATCATCACCACTAGTCTTCATTTCTGAATTAAAGACAACGCTCTTCTTTGGGGTGATTTTGAAGGTAATGCCCTTCTTTCCTTCTTGGAAAGAGGTTTCCTTATTGGCTTCGGCAAAACGCTTTGTAGCTTTGTCTAGCCATTCTCTTCCGCCAGTTCCATTAAAGACAAGGATGTTGACATTTGTGGTTGTGGAGGAAGATCCTCCTCCCCCAGTACCACAGGAAGCTAAACCGCCAACTAAGGCAGTTAGTCCAACTAAAGCTAAACGATTGATTTTGAGATTTTTCATTTTTTTCTCCTTTTTTTGGTTTTTATAGTTTTACATCGTAACTGATATTGAATAAGAGCAATTTAGATTGTCTTTTTCTAAATTTAAGGTAATGACACCGCTATTTCCTGCTGGATTTGCTCCAAGAGTTGAAGCTTTTTCAAACATGAGCAATCCATTTTCATAAGTAGCATTTTCGATGTTCTTGCCGTTATAGGTAGCTTTATTTAATGTCATACCAGCATATTTAGAATCGACTTCTATAGAAACATAGTCTCCAGAAATGTCTAATTTCATGCTATCTTTCAAGCTGGTCTTATAAGAACCAGTAATGCCTTTCATTTCCATTGGCAAATAGCATTTATCCAATGTTATTGTTCCGCCGCTGATATTACGTTTGATACCTACATAAGCGAGTTGATCGCAATTCAAGACAAAGTTATCAAAGACACATCCGCCCATTCCTTCATAGGTAAGTCCGCCGAGTAATGAAACAATTGGGGCCACTGAATTAACTGTTACGTTTTTGAAGTAATTTGAATGAGCCATATTACTTGAGATAAGTCCGCCGCCTGATACAAGAAGACAATTTTGGTAATTAGCACCGAAGCCATCAGCAAGGATATTGAAGTTTACATTTTCTAATGTAGCCCCACATAAGGTTGCACCCAATATGGCGCTAACAGCATTGCTACCAGATGAAGTGCCGAATTTAACCGAGGTGAAGTTGACATTCTTTAAAATAGCACCGCCACCGACAACAGAGAACAATCCGGCATAAGTTGGCGTTAGGAAGACTGTATGTCCTGCACCATCGATAACACCCCTGAAGCCCACGGCACCATTATCACTAATTTGATCAGAAATCCAGCCGCCATGATTAACTGGAGAACCTTCATTTCCAATATCATTAGCCAAACGGTAATACCCAAAGTTAATGACACGGTCGCCAGTTCCTGATGGATTAACTACTTTTGCGCGGTATGTATCTAAGGCAATAAATTCTTCTTTTGTGCTTATTATCTTACTTATTAATAGGATAGGAGCGTAAACTGTAGTTTCTTTATCTCCTTTTTTACCAACAATAACGATATCTCTTTCGCCAGAGATGCCTTTATCCTTAATAGCTTTTAAAGAAATATTTGCAGGATTTTTGCCTAAATCGATATTTCCTAAAGAGATTGAAGTAATTTCATCTAGCCCCGCTTCTTCTAGATTTAATGAAATAGTTTCTTTATCTAGCATGAATTCTTGTCTAGAAGATAAGGTAACTCCTTCTATTTTTTCGCCAAGTAAGATTTCTTTAACCTTAGCAATGCTAGATGAAGGGATTCCAACATATCTAGTCAAATAATTCTCGATAGAATAGGATAGACTAGTCTTGCCGTCTCCATAATATTGCATGAGGTCGTTATATAGTTTCCCAAAGGCAACGTAATTCTCACCCGCTCTATCCATATAAACGCCAGAATCATCGAATGTATTATCACTAGTTAAAGCGCTTCTTAATCTTTCGCCGAATTCGCTAAAGCTAGTCAATTCAAAGTCGCGGATAGTGTCTTCATAGGTAACACCTAATAGACCTTCAATTAAGAAAGCAAGTGTCCCGGTTCTATCTGCGCCGGCATTGCAATGGAAATAGATTGGATAATTATCTTCATCAGATAATGTTTCAAATATTTCGCGTAAGGATTTAACGCTGATTCCATCATTTGAAACTGCCACATTATAATTGCTAGCAATCAAATCACCATAGGAATCAAAATTATTCGAAGCAGCATAGTTTTCTGGATCAAGAATCTTATTATATTGTCCTAATTGGGCTTGGATGTATTTCTTGCTTGAATCAAAGGCACATTCAGCTTGATTGCCGTCATCTTTGCCGGTAATACGTAAATCGATTTCAGTTTTGATTCCAAGAGTCTCATTGAAGACTTTTTTGCCATTTTCATCTAAATCGGCCCAGTTATTGAAGTTATTTAATAAACCCCCACGGAATAATTTGCCATATTTAATAGTCTTATCCCCTGCTTTCCATCCACCTAAATCACGGATGTTATAGGCTCCGCTTGCGTTAATGAAACGAACAGATGTCCCGATTGTCTTGAATGTAGAGACTTCTGAAGTGTCTTTAGCTTTTGTGCCTTTTACTTTCCAATAATAAGTAATATTTGGGATTAAGTTATCTAATGAGTAGGAATTAGATAGAGAAGAAACCTTGACTGCTAAAGCATTATCGAATTTATCATTATCAGCTAAATAGATAGTGTAATTGGCACTTCCATCTTTTTGCCAGCTTAGCTTTACGGACGTACAAGTTAAGTTTTTGTTTTCAGCTTCTTTTGCTTTCAATATGGCTTCAATCTGTGCCTTTTCATCCCTAGCATTAACATAATCCATCAATGGGGTTGGGGTGATTTGGATTTGTTCCCCATCACTAGGCGAAGACAATTTGATTTTATTCTCGCCGACTGGCGGATTTACCTCTTCTTCAGTTGAATCGGTGGTAACAATAGAAGAACCAGTGTCAACTTCGCTAGAGCTTGAAGAAGATGGTTGGCATGATGTCAAGCTTGCAAATAATGAAGCAAGGCTTAAGGCAGCAAATAAGGTCTTTGATTTCCTATTCATAGAAAACCTCCTTTTGGTTCAAAACTTTTTGTAAGCGTTTCCATTTAAATTTTATTTAGTTACAAAAGTAAAAGAAATCACCTGGCTTGATTTACTAATCGCACTTTTTTACTTCTACAAAATTAGAGGTATCTTAAAGAGACTATAAATGGGAACTATAAAAATAAAACCAAATTAATGGTTGATAAAATCTTTTGCTGTAAATGTATTCAAGGAATATAATGCAAAAAATAAAGGAAAAGAAAATGAAACAAGAAATACGATTGTTTAGTTCAAAGGAATACTCATCAACAGACCCTAATCTTCACGTATTTTTCTATTTGAAGAAGGGAAATGAGCCTTTGCATACCCATGATTTCATTGAGATCATGTATATAAATTCAGGGGAAATTGAAGAATATGTTAATGACAAACACTTCACTGCCAAAAAAGGTGATCTTGTTTTCATGAACTTCAATAGCACCCACTCCTTTAAAGCGGTTAACCAGGCAACTTTCTATAATGTTTGTTTCTATCCAGAGACTTTAGAGAAAATCATCAACCCCCAAAACGCTTTCTCTCTTTTGTCTTTATCAACATTTAATGAATTCTCAAAAGGAAAGGCCGAAGGCGTTGTTTCCTTTTCCCCTTCCGAACAAAGGAAAATCCAATATATCCTTGAAAGGATGGTAGAAGAACAAACTAGGCGTCTCCCCCGATTTGAAGTAGTCAATGAATCATTCATGACTATATTGATTACGATGATTTTAAGGAAGGTTTCATTGCCAGAAGAAACTGAAATCGATGCCTGGAATGAACTCGCCCAATATATATCCGAAAATCTTGATGGGAATCTATCATTGGAAGCCTTGGCCAAAAAATGCTTCTATAACCCTTCCTACTTCTCGCGATTATTCAAAAGCAAATTCAATGTTTCTCTTGTTGAATATGTATCCAATAAAAGAATTGAGAAAGCCATGCAGCTATTAAACGAGACTGAACTTTCAGTTTCTGCGATTTCTTCTTCCTGTGGCTTCTCTAATAAAAGTGTTTTCTACCGTACTTTTGCTAAAGTTACAGGAAAAACACCTAATGAATATAGAAACAAGAATGCTCAAAAGCCACTTAATTTAGCAAAATAACAAAGGGAAAAATCTTTATGGACAAGGCAAAATTACTTTCCTATTTTTTAGATAATGAATATGGACACCTTCCTTCTTTTAGTGATGTTGTGGTCTATTATGAATGCACCGATTCAAAAAATGATGCATTAGGGAAAGGGATATCCTTAAAAAACATGCGCGTCCATCTAAAAAGAAAGGAGCGCATGACTTCTTTTGGATTTGATTTATTCTTGCCTAAGAAACCAAAAGGGATATTCTTGTTTCTTTGCAATCGTCCAGTTGGATATATTTCTAAAGAGGAAATTGATCCTACCCGTAAATTAAAAAGCAGTTTCTATCCAATCGAAGAAATAACAAAAAGAGGTTATGGGTGCCTTGCTTTTCTTACTTCCGAAGTTGCAGAAGATAAATCCGGTTTCAAATATGGCCTTAATTCATTATTCCCCGAAATAAAACACGTTAACCCTGGCGAATACGGAACTTTATTAATGTGGGCGAAGGCTTTTTCTTTGATTATTGATTACCTAAAGCAAGATCCATCTACAAAAGATTTACCCTTAGCTAGTGTCGGGCATTCTCGTGGCGGGAAGACCTCTCTTCTAGCTGGTGTATTAGACAATCGAATCGATTTAGTCATATCTTCTTGTGCTGGCTGTAGCGGAGATGCCGAACAGTCTAATTACCATGCAGGTGCAGAGACAATAAAAGTCATAACAAAAGCATTCCCTTATTGGTTTACCCCAAATTATGTTGAATATGTCTCTAAGCAAATGGAATATCAGCAAAGTGATTTCCTTTCTTTAATCGCCCCACGTCTAATCTATACTTCTTCTAAAAGCGAAGATTTATGGGCAGACCCTTTAGGAGAATATGAAACACTTCTAAAGCTAAATAAAGTCTATGAAGAAAACGGATTGACTGGATTAGTTCCATTCAAGAAATTCGATATAAACGAAGAAAATATCTCTCAAGATGGACATATTGCCCATCATCACCTAAAAGGAATCCATGATTTGGATATCAGGGACTGGAATTTATATATGGATTTCTTCGATAAGAAACTAGGTTATTAATCGAAATCCCAGCCGATTTTCTCGCCGATTAAATTATTTGTACGTAATCTGAGTTTATAACGATCTTCTTCTAGCTTTGATGCTGGGTGGACAAATGTTATCGCACCTTTATCGCTTGGAGAATAACTTATAGAGGCATCAACCAATTTATAGGTTGCCCTGCCCTTATTTTTATTAGAAAAATCTTTGTCTAAATAGGAAGATTCCCCTTCAAATAAACCAAGCAAATCATAAGTTGGCTGATTTTCTTTTGATCTATATAAGGCGACTTTGTTTTTGCTATTCCAAGTTAATAAAACCCCTTCATCTTGATAAGCCGCATTAAATCCTTTTATGATTTCTTTATTTGCTACTTTTGCAAAATCAGTAAATACATATGTATGCCCAACTTCTGTTTTAAATGAAATAAAGCAGTCCTTATTTTGGAATGGTATTTCTTTGTTATTATCTTTGACGCATGTGTTCTTATTGATTCCAGGATAATATAAAGCCAGGTCGCTTCCTTTGATTGAAGTAACTCTCACTTCTTCTAAGAGCCCATTCTTATAGACAATATCTGCATCGAAATTGCCTCTAGCTTTAAGTCCTTTGACATGGACATTTTTCCAGCATTTTGGCAAAGCAGGCAAAATAGAAATAAATCCTTCATGGCTTTGTAAAAGCATCTCCGCCATACCTGCAATTGCCCCAAAATTGCCATCAATTTGGAAAGGAGGATGCACATCCCATAAATTTGGATGGGTCTTCTTTTGTAACAATATCTTCAATAATTTATAGGCATGGTCTCCATCTTTTGCCCTACTCCAGCAACATAATCTATGCGCTAAGGCCCAACCCGTAGAGAAATCTCCCCTATAGGTTAAAGTAGATTTAGCAGCATCAATATAGGCTTGAGTTTTATTAGTCAATAAATCCCCTGGCATAAGACCTACAAGTTCAGATAAATGACGATGGTTATATTCGCCAATCTCGCCATAGAAATGCTCTTCCCCGTATTCTTTTATTTGGTTTGAATAACCGATTTGGATTGCGTCATAATGACCTATTTGCTCTTTTTCTTTTTTAACTATTTCATCTTCAATCCCTAGGATAGAGCTGAAACGAATATCATTTCTAGCATTCTCTTCTAGCCACTGCTCATCAAAAGCGCAGCCAATCGTATGATAATATTGTTGCTTTTTATCTCCGTTTACCCAGTGTCCTGCTAGGATTTGCTCAGGAGAAGCGCTACATGTACAAAGATATTTATCATCATATTTTTTAACGCACCTTAGAAGGAATTTAGCTAATCCGTGTATGCAAGGATATACGCAATCCTTTAATAAGTCTTCATCTAAAGTGTAATCATAGGCATCGGCAAAAAGCTCTGCAGTCATCCCTCCTGTACCAGGCCCAGAATGACCTTCTGGATTAAGTCCTTCCACTTCATAAGCAAAAGCACCTGTCCCAATAATCCAGCCAGAATCTTCATTGCTTACATCTTCATTGAAGGCTTCTTTAATGTATTTTCTAGCATTTTCACTCGCTTTAGGTAAATAGGCTTTAAAGAAATCAATATAAGAATAGAAAGTCTCTTCTAGATTAGTTATGAAGACAGGCCAATAATTCATCTGGATATTGATGTTATGCCAGAAACCTGATCCCCATGGAGATTTATCATGAACAGTCCATACTCCTTGTAAAGAAGCAGGCAAGCCGCCTTTTCTAGATGAAGAAATTAATAAATGCCTTCCAAAGAAGAAATACAATTCTTCTAGATATGGTACTTCTTCATTATTCCTATAAGCCTCAAGAAGAGCAGGTACGCTTCTATTATCTTCATCTTCAGAGAGAATAAAATCAACGCGATCCATTAAGGACGTGTAGTCGTTTTTATGGTTTTGATAAAGAGTTTCGAATGATTTTTTAGATGCGTTTTCAATTGTATCCAAAACTTCCTTATGAGGATCTTCCCCAACTGCTTTTTCTAGGAAGAAGGCTTCTTTACAAAGCTTATAGGAAGTTCCACCAGCAAAGATAATGGTGATGTTTCTTGCATCATTTATCTTAATCCCGTCTTTATTAGTTTCTTTATTTCCATCATTAAAAACACGTATACGTCCTTCATAAATTAAATCTCTACTAGGGAGGGTGCCTCTAGCTAAAATATCTTCTTTATCTACTTTGAGTTCTCCAGTCCTGCCACCTTCTTCAACGCTTCTATCCCCTAGATAAGGAATAACTAATTTAATTAATAAAGAAATAGGTTTAGAAGAATTTATATGATAAACAAGGACTTTATCAGGATAAGAAAAGAAAGATTCTCGTTTTATTTGGTTATCATTAATTTCATATGAAGAATAAATGATCCCATCATTTAGACGAAGTCCTCTTTCATAAGAATTAACATTTATATCGCTTGATTCGATATGTATTTCAAGGAAATTAGATACCCCTCCTTTAGAGAAGGGATTAGCAAATTCATTCGTAGTTATTTGGATTCTTTCCTTTTTGACTCCTCCAAAAATAGAGGCTCCAAAACGCCCGTTTCCAATTGGCAAGGAATATTTTTCCCAGCCACTTATTGAATCAGGAGCTTCTTCTAAATAACGTAAAACCAAGTTCTTTTTCATAACTCCCCCTAACAATGAATTATAAATGTCGATGTAGATAGATATTTCAAAGGCTCATCAATAATGACTTTATTACCTACCATCTTATAATTTGCTTTCTTGATGTTCCCGTCTTTACAAATCATTTCAATGTCTTTAATAGGTATATTGAATGCTTCGAATTCGGTGTTATCAAAATCATTATAGTTTGCATTAGTTAATACCAAGACATAACGTTTTTCTTGCTTATATAGGTATGGATAAATTCCATCGCTTAAGCAATATATGAATTCGTTCTTGATGTTAGGCAATAGATATTTAGCAAACAAGAATCTTCGTAGCGGCATGAAAAATGATGTATCTTCGCTATTTTCAATTCCATATGGATAGACAAAGAAAGAAGAAGTATAGGCAACTCCATTTCCAGTCAATTTCATCCTTGCATCAAATAAACCAGAAACAATATTCACATCATCTTCATAAACAATGGAATAATAGTCTCCGTTTCTTCTTTGGCTTGTGGCTTTATAATGATGCATATTGTCATAAGTATCATTTAGCATCATCTCGAAAGCGTCATATTGATGATGTTGGCCTCTAAATTCAACGTTTTTCGCATGAATTAGGTATAAAAGATCATATTCTTGCAAAATAGATGCAGCTATCCCATCCACAAATACATAAT
>URTN01000013.1 GCA_900550795.1 uncultured Mollicutes bacterium | reverse complement strand
ACCAGTAGTTACAATTACAGTCTTGGATTTATAGACGTTTTTATTAGTAGTAACAACAAAAAAACAATCTTCCTTTGTAATTGAAATTGCTTCTTCTCCAACTAAAGTCAGATTAGGAACTACAGAAAGAAGACTCTTAATTATTCTAGGATAAAGTTTCTTATCTTGCTGCGATCTTAAACATTGTACTCCAGGACCTTTTCCAGTGTTCAATATCTTCATTTGAAGAGGATTAACATCAGCTGCAGCAGCCATTAACCCGCCTAAAGCATCAATTTCCCTAACAACATTCCCTTTAGCAGAGCCTCCTATATGAGGATTACAAGGCATGTTGCCTAGCATATCTAGATTCAAACTTAAAAGAAGGGTCTTATTCCCTAGTTTTGCAAGAGCATGACTAGCCTCAACTCCAGCATGCCCTCCGCCAATAACAATTGAATCAAAATCAAAAGAAGACATTAGCCAACTGACCCCGCCATGTCCATCTTAATTAGTTGATTAAGCTCAACCGCATATTCCATTGGCAATTCTTTAGAGAATGGTTCAATAAAGCCCATAACTATCGTCTGGGTCGCATCTTTTTCGGATAATCCACGGCTCATTAAATAGAATAATTGGTCCTCACTAATCTTGGAAACAGTAGCCTCGTGTTCGATATAAGAGGCAGAATTTTGTATTTCATTAGTAGGAATAGTATCGCTTCTACTTGCTTCATCTAGGATCAAAGTGTCGCACTCGACGTGAGATTTTGATCCGATTGCATTAGGCTCGCTACGTACAGTGCCCCTATAATTAGCAACGCCTCCACCTTTAACAATGGATTTAGAAATAATTGTCGAGGAAGTATTTTTTCCTTTATGAATCATTCTAGCCCCGGCATCTTGATATTGACCCTTACTAGCAACAGCAATAGAAATGCAAGTCCCTTTAGCCCTATCGCCAGCTAAGATGCATCCAGGATATTTCATGTTGACCATGGAACCGATGTTTCCATCTATCCATTCCATCAAGCCATCTTCTTCAACATAGGCACGCTTAGTAACTAAATTAACAATATTATTAGACCAGTTTTGAACAGTCGAATAACGACATCTAGCACCTTTGCCAACATATATTTCGACAACAGCAGCATGTAAAGAATCTTTTGAATAAATTGGAGCAGTGCAACCTTCGACATAATGTAAGTCAGCCCCATCGTCAACAATGATTAAAGTTCTTTCGAATTGGCCTGATTTTTCATTGTTAATTCTAAAATAAGACTGCAAAGGTTTGTCCAAATGCACGCCTTTTGGAACATAGATAAAGCTTCCTCCGCTCCAAACTGCACCATTTAGTGCGGAGAATTTATTATCGGCAAAGGGAACAATTGTATTGAAATATTTCCTAACTAAATCCGGATACATTTGTAAAGCCATATCAGTAGAAAGGAAGATGACTCCTTTTTCTTCGACTTCTTTTAACATGTTGTGATAAACAACTTCGGATTCATATTGGGTAGAAACACCTGAAAGATATTTTTGTTCGGCTTCAGGAATACCTAGTTTAGAAAAAGTATCCTTAATAGTCTTAGGGACTTTATCCCATGTATTTTCTTCTTTTTCGCTTGGCCTAGTAAAATATGTATAGGTATCAAAATCCAAAAAAGACAAATCAGGTCCGAAAGAAGGCATTTTCATAGCCTTAAAAGCACGATAACTCTTCAAACGGAATTCCTTCATCCATTCAGGTTCATGCTTCAATGAAGATATTTCCTTAACTATATTTTCATTTAAGCCCTTTCCAGTAGAAAGAATGGATACGTCTTTGTTTTTGAAACCGTATTTATATTGTTCATCAACGATTTCGCTAGCTTTAGTCTTATCGTCCATCTTTCTTCTCCTTTAGCAAGCAATCCATTGCATCCCAGCCAATAGTGGCGCAATGAATCCTAGCAGCTTGTTTTCCAGTGTTCATGAAAGCAAGAGCTTCATCTAGAACGCTAGCATCATATTCCTCTTCATGAAGCATATCGTGATATTGTTCGATTATGTATTCGGCTTGTTCTTTGCTTTTTCCAATTAATAAATCGCAAAGGATATCACTAGATGCAGTCGATATAGCACAAGCCACCCCATCCCAACACGCATCTTTTACATTGCCATTTTCATCATATTTAAGGAAAACATCGATATCATCAATGCAATTAACAGAAGATGAATGAGTAGATAAAAAACCATCTCCTTCCATTTTGTGTTTATGTCTAGGAGAAGAATAATGATCCATAATGATTTCTCTCATTATTTCAGGAGTGAGTTCAATTGAAATAGGCATTTAAGTAATCTCCTTCACAAGTAGAAACAGCATCAACAAGAGTATCGATATCTTCTTTTGTAGTATATAAGTAGAAAGAAGCTCTTATCGTAGCGATGGTTCCTAAAAAATCTATCAATATTTTAGCGCAGTGTTGCCCAGACCTACAGGCAATACCTCTAGAATTTAGATAAGTTGCAGCATCTTGAGCAAAGACATTATTTACGTTAAACGTTACAATGCCCCCCTCGGATTTCTCATTATAGATGGTGCATTTACCTGTAGCCTTTAGCTTTTCAACACAGTATTTCTTTAATTCTTCTTCGTGTTTTTCAATGTTATCTAGTCCGATAGAAGTTAGATAATCAATAGCGGCATGTAACCCAATAATTCCTTCTAGGTTTTGAGTTCCTGCCTCAAATCTAAGAGGAGGCTCAAGATAATTTACATCACCACACATATCAAATTTGGCATTCATTCCTCCACCAGTCATAAAAGGTTCCATCTTTGAAAGCAAATCGAATTTTCCATACAAAACCCCGATTCCAGTTGGACCACACATCTTATGGCCAGAGAAAGAAAGGAAATCGATATCGCTATCTTTGACATCCATCTTTATATGAGGGACAGATTGGGCTCCATCGACAACAATTAAAGCACCATGCTTATGGGCGATGGCGGCTAATTCTTTTATAGGAGCGATATAACCAAGTACATTAGTCACGTGGGCGACACATACCAATTTGACATCAGGGTTCAACGCTTTTTCTAGATTTTCAGGTGTTAACCTTCCGTCTTTATCAAGAGGAATGAAATCAACTTGGCAACCAGTCATTTCCGAAACCTTATACCAAGGAAGAACATTTGAAGCATGTTCAGCCTGGGTAAGAAGGATTTTGTCGTTCTTAGTTAAATATTTAACCCCGTATCCAAAAGCAACAAGATTAATAGACGCCGTAGTTCCTGAGGTAAATACAACTTCGGTATCTTTTGAGTTAATAAATTTTGCAACAGCCCTTCTAGCATTCAATACTTCCATATCCATATTAAAGCAAAGGTCATAATCGCCTCTATGGGAATTGCTAGTTTCTTTCGTATAATATCTAGAAACTGCTTCTAAAACGCAATCTGGTTTAAAAGTTGTAGAAGCATTATCAAGCCAAACAAGGTCTTTTCCTTGCATCTTGATTTTGTTTCTATACATTGGAAAATCGTTTCTAATTTTATATGGATCTAACATTAAAAACCCTCCTCGATACAAGAAAGTATCTTCTTCCTTAAATCTTCATCGGAGAAATATTCGACAACAGGTTTGAGGTATCCAAGTGTAATCAAACGTTTAGCTTCTTCTTCGCTTAACCCTCTAGACATTAAATAGAAAAGATGGGAATCGTTAAGTTTACCTACTGTAGCACCATGAGAAGCAATGACGTCATTTTCGTCAATCTTGAGTACAGGAGAGCATTTGCCGTCCGCGCCTTGGTCAAAAACAATAATCTTGGCTTCTTGTCTGGTATTTGACTTTACTGCATATTTTTCAATTGAAGAAACGCCAGTGAAAGTAAGTCGAGAATTATCTTGGCAAATACCGTAGTTAGACATTAAGCTGTTGCTTCCTTTTTCTTTATGGAAGCAAGAAGTCGAGAACACCTTTCTATCATTATTTTTACTAAGGGAAGATAAGTTCCATTTGCAAGAAGCACCTTCACTTAAATTGACATTTATCTCAAATTTTCCTGAGCCATTAGAAAAATCTGCAAAAGCGCCTCTAAACAAACCACCTTTTTTAACATTTACATTGACTTTTGCAATTGGAAAATTAGAAAATGCAGCGAAATCAAGTTTTAATTCTTCGCCTTCTTCTACCTCAAAATCAAGGTCTTTTATATCATTATCAATAAGTGTTAATTGACGCATATCAATTATTCCTTTATTGCTAATCTTGTAGCACATTCGCCGATGGAAACTTTATTCATTTCTTTTTCTTCCTTGGCAATAGAAATACCCAATTCTTTTTGAATCCATTCATAACCTTCGCTATCGATCCTCTTTATTATTTCAGGTCCGCCTTCAACAGCAATTCTACCATTAACCATAACAGCCGCACGGGTTGGATGAATCATTTCATATAGACGTGCATAATGGCTAATTACTAGGAACCCTCTGCCATTATTTTGTTCTTCCCTAATGTTTTTAGAAACTATTTGCATAGCGTCAACGTCAAGCCCAGAATCGATTTCATCAAGAAGAGCGAATTTAGGTTCAAGCAATATCATTTGGAGTATTTCGTTCCTCTTCTTTTCACCTCCAGAAAAACCTTCATTTAGGTTTCTAGAAGTCATTTCAAATGGAATACCTACTCTTTCATAGGCTTTCTTTAATTTGGAATAGAATTCAAAAAGAGTTAAAGGCTTTTCTCTTCTAGCATTAAGGGCAGCTTTTAAGAAGTCACTAGAATTTACCCCAGGTATTTCAACTGGGTTTTGTAAAGCAAGGAACAAGCCTTTCTTGTTACGTGTGTCAACACTCATCGAAAGAACATCTTCTCCATCAAGGGTTATCGAACCGCTTGTAACGGTAAATTCAGGATTGCCCATAATCGCAGCAAGTAAAGTTGACTTACCATGGCCATTAGGACCAAGCAAGGCAAGTGTCTCGCCTTCATTTATTTTCAAATTTACACCCTTTAGGATTTCTTTATCTTTTACCGATACATGCAATTCTTTAATGACTAGTTCGCTCATACATACACCTCAAAGCGTGTATATTCTAGTCAGTTGAACTCTCTTAAACAACAAAAGTAATAAAAAACTTTTCTAACCAAAGATAAATCTTTGTACATTTTTCACTCCTTTTTAGGCATAAAATACCTATATTTCGCCCACACAGGCAATTACGCATAAAAAATTCTTGTAAGATTACTTATTAAAGTAATATCATTAACACGCTACGTTCAAGACGAAGGAGGAACGAGTCTAGTATGAAAAAAGCCAAACTCACCCTCGGAATTGTTAGTGCATTAGTTGCAACCGGTGCTTTAGCCGCTTGTAACGAGGTCACTTATAATGAGGGCGTGGTGCTATCTTACACAGACGCCGCAGGTAAAGTTACAAACTATACCGCCGAAGAACTATTCGGAAGCTATATGAATTCTAGCAGCGCTGCAAGCACCGCATTTAACAAGGTTCAAGAAGTATTAATCAGAAAATTCTACGAAGAACCATCTCAAGCTGCCGCACTCGCGGAGTTAAAAACTAAAGCACAAAAGAAAGTCTCGGGTTTAAAAGACCAGGCTGAAACCAATGCCAAGAACAACGGGACTAAATACCAAGAAGAATTTGAGAAGCTCTTGGATAGCGCCGGTGTTGATAATGTCGATCAACTTCTAGACCAAAAACTCTACGAAGAAGAAAAAGATAAATATACCACCGACTACTACACCCAACAAAACCTTGATGCTATCCGTGATGGCAAAAAGTGGGAAGGCCTCAAAGGTTCTGAAGATACCTATGGTCCAGTCACCAAGGGTTATCTAAAAGACAAGATGCCATATCACGTATCCCATATCTTGGTCAAACTTGGAAGTGCTTCAAGCAATGAACACGCCCAAGCTACCATTTCTTCTTCTGAATCGAAGAAGTTATCGGATGTCGTTAAGGAATTAGCTGGTGCCGATAGCACTGACGAAACCGGCAAGACCACTTCTAAAGATAGACTTACATTTGGTAACATTGCCTATAACCTTTCCGAAGATGATGGATCCGCAAAAGAATATGGCGATCTTAAAATAATGGATAAAGATACTGAATTTGTCCAAGAATTCAAACTTGGCCTATATGCAGTCGATGCCATTTACAATAAGCAAGCAAATGAATATGGCGCTGGCGTTAAGAATAACCTATTACCATCCGCTGATGCTAAAGTCGGAAGTGACACTGTTACTTCTTTATTTGAAGCACGTGGAATTGGAACAATCCCTTACGGTGCCTTTGTTGCCTTAGGTGATGATGATGTTTCCTGGGCAAGCCATAGCAATGGCGAACCTGACCTTGGATATGAAGTCAATAGTAATTCTTCTACCTTCTATCCACGTAATGTCTTGTTCAACAAATACATGAACAACCACCAAATCGCTGTCATTACCCCAAATTCAATTGATTACAATGACTTCCTTGAAGGTACTGGATCAGTTGCAACTAACTGGGCTTCATATAAGACGAGCGAAGTTGGAACCAATAACCTTCCAGTTACTGCTGGTAAAGCTTCTACTGCTTATGCTGGCTTACCTGGATTCCAAAACGATACCAAAGGCATAATCGATTTAGGAGAAAATGTCTTAACAAACGAAAAAGGACAAATCGTCTTCGCTGTTAGAGCTGGAACTTCTTCCTATCAAGGAATCCACTTCATCACCGTTGACCGTTCTGCCTTAGCTGAATATGCCACCCCAACCGGTGCCTTAGCTACCAAAGCCGATTATGGAGATGGAAAATCAAGTAACGTTACCAGTCTTTCTGAATACTGGACAATGTTATCTCCATCAAAGGTTGCTACTAGCGAAGATAAGCTTGGAGATTCAAATTATTATCCTTCCTATAAGAATAGTGATGGAAAGATTGCTGCCAAGACTACATTCGTTAATAAATTCCAATCATCTGCCGATTCTAATTACACCGAAAGAACTAGCAAGATCTCTAGCGCTGTAAAAGATTACGACAAGAACATGGATACCTACATGATCCAAGAATTATTGGAAGCCAAAAATACTGATGGAACCAAGAAAATCAACTTCAAGGACGAGAAGATTGGTGATTTAGTCAAGAGTTACATCAAATCAAAACGTGTCAAAGCTGTAGAAGACAAGCAAGATTCCTTCGACGAAGCTTGGATTACCTACGCTGAATACTTACAACAACAAGATGCCGCTAGAAAGATGAAAGACGATGGCAGCCAGCGCTTAATCTCCGAAGTCTGCGCTATCGGATATGGTTCTAATGACGCTAAAGCCAAAACTGGCGACTGGGCAAAGGGAGGAGCTTGCTACGATGGAAAATAAATTCATGAAAAAGACAATTCTTACCTTGCTAGCCGCAACAACCATTGGACTAGCTGGTTGCTCTGATGTCGAGGCCGCTCTTCCATCTTCTAAACAAGATGAGATGATCCTAGATATCGAAAACATCCCAAATAACAATCTTCAACAAATCTATGAAGCTCTAGTTACTTCTGGTGATACAAATTCCGAAAAGATTCTCGACAATATCCTATATATATATGCTAAGACTCTATTCGGAAGCTTCTATGATGTAAAAAACGATGCAGGCACTGTTACCGAAGAAGGTTTATTCACCATTGCCGGTAATGATGCTAAAATCGCTGAATTCATCAAGACACATTCCGTTTATGGAACTGGTGAAGAAGGTGTCAAAAACTGCAAAGCCTTCATCGCTCACATTAAAGATTCAATTCTAAATTCCTTCTATTCGGTAATTACCAATTCTAGTTACCAAAAGAGATCAGAATTCCTAGAAGAGAAATTCTATGATGCCCAAGTTTCTGAATTATTTGATCTAAAGAAGCCATCTAGCTTTGTTACAAAGCAACTTGACGGAAACAAGACCTATAAAGATGCTGAAGAATATTTCACAGATTTATATGTTACCTATCAAGATTATATCGAAAAGAGCCTTCTCCCAACCGCTTTTAGAAAGTCCTTGGTTGAAGAATATCTAATCGAAAAGAACTATGGTTCACTTGGTAGAAGCTATGCCCGTAAAGTCCAATATATCGCTTTACCTGATATTGAAAGCAAAGACGGTGCTGCTCAAAGATTAGTTAGAAGCTATTCTAAATTAGTCATTAGCAAGACCGATGATGAAATCAAAGCTGCAGTCGCTGGAATCGAACCAGCCTCAGTTAGAGACCTTCACTTCCTAGATAATCTATATAAAGGATTATTCGAAGCAGGAAGCAAAGAAGAAGCCTATGCCAATTTGATTTATGCCGAAGCCGGATTCTCCACTGAAAGAGAAGAAACCTCCTGGGGCAAAGTCAATAAGGATTATAAAGGCCTAACCGATGACCGTAACAAGACTGGATCCACCACCGACTTCACAAATTCCGGTGCCTACACAAAGGAAATCGGACTTGAATTGAAGCGTAGGGAAATCCAAGCCACCACCAAAGTCACCGAAGGTTGGTACACTTCTACTGGATTATCTGATTTAGCCTCTTCAATAAAGACTAGATTATTTAAGATTTCCGTTGCCAATGAAGTCGATTCATTAACCACTGGAGCCAAAGGAAACTTTGGTTGGAATGTCCAAGGTTCATATTACATGATTCCTGAAACATATGAATCTAACGAAGCTTATCCATATTGTATGTATGATAAAGACACCACAACCTGGTATATCGTAAGAGTTGATGAAGCCGTCAAAGCTCCTAAGTTATCCCAAACTGGTGACGATAATTACGCTGCAATGGGTAAAAATATGCGTGAAATCGTTCTAAATGTTGCTTCCTTATTATCGGATACAGATTCCTATAAGAAAGCCGCTAAACAATATTATGTTGAGAAGATGGCCTTTAGTTACCATGACCAATCCGTCTATAACTACTTCAAATCCACCTTCCCAGATCTCTTTGATTAATAAAGAAGATATATAATATAAGGGCAGATTAAGTTCTGCCCTATTTTTGTAGAAAGGTTATTTATGAAAGACGTATTCTGTAAAATCATCGATGGTGAAATCCCTTCTAGCGTCGTTTATGAAGATGATGATGTATTAGCGATACTAGACATCTCCCAAACCACTAGAGGCCATACCCTAGTCATGCCAAAGAAGCATTATGATTCCTTCTTATCTTGCCCACAAGAAGAAATGCACAAAGTAATGGATGTTGCTAGACGTATCGGACAAGCCGAAATCTCTATTCTAGGAGCAAAAGGAGTAAATATCCTTACTAATGTCGGCGAAGTCGCTGGACAAAGCGTTCCACATTTCCATGTCCATGTCATTCCTAGATATGTCGGAGGACAAGGAGGCTTCCAGATAACAATGAAAGCCCAGGATGTCTCTAGCATGGATCTTCCACGTTTAGCTCACGAAATTAATAAAGCCATGAAGTAAAAAAGATGAGGTTCGCGCCTCATCTTTTTAATTCGTCTAATTCTTTTTCTAAGCTTAATCCTGAAGGAGAGGAAGAAGCCTCTAGGCTAAATGGATTATAGAAGAACCTATTGTCCATCGTCATTATTTTTGAAGTATTCTCCCCTTTTTCAGCCCCTTCATAGGCTTTATCTAAAATCATCATCTTAGCATCAAAATCATCAATGCAAGAAACGGCATAGGCTTCCTTAGTAAGCGGTAAGACAGGGGAACCAAATTCATATTTGCCATGATGGGACAAAATTATATGTTCTAGCATTGAAGCCATCTCGTGTTTATGGAATAAAGGAGAACTCTTTGTCTGTTCTTCTTTTTTAAGAGACTCGAATTCATGCATACCTAGCCTTTCAGCCTCTTTCCTGACCTCGTAGAAGCCTAAAGAGATGTGACCGATTAATTTACCATCCAAAGTAAATTCGGCGTTAGGAAGGCCTGATAATTCAATCATCTTGCCAAAATCATGGACAAGGCAGCCTGCTAAAACCAAATCCCTATTGAGTTTTGGATAAACCGCGCAGAAAGATAATCCTAAATCCGCCATGGTAACGGAATGGTAGATAAGTCCAGACTCGAATTCATGATGGTTTCTTACCGCGGCTGGCCAAATAGAAAGTTTCTCTAGGTATTTGTTAACTAGATTAGATACTAAAAGTTTTAATTCAGCATCGGAAATTGAATTGACATAGGCTTTAAGCTTATTTACCAAATCTTCCTTTTTGACTGGAGAAGAGATAGCAAAATCATTTGGATTTAACCCAAGGGTATCGCTAGTAACCTTAAACAAGCGAATTTGAAGTGATTTGTTATAGGAAAGTACTTTTCCTTCGACATGGACTACATTTCCTTTTTTTAATATCTCTTCTTCATTATTTATTTCCCATAGACGGGCGGAAATTTGAGAAGATTGGTCTTGAAAAGTAATGGCTAGATAAGGCTTGCCATTCGTATTGACGCATTTTTTGCAATCGCTGACTAGTAATGGGCCAGAAAAGCTATCGCCATCTTTTAAATCAATTATTTTCATCGTTTTCTCCTTTTACCAAATTAGAAATATCATCATATTCGTAGCCTTTCCTTAATAGGTAAGAAAATATAGCCCTAGACAATTTATAACCGCTGTATTTTCTTTCATATCTAGTTTTTGCAATTAGATAATCGGATTCTAGATTGGATTTATTTTCTTCTTCGCTAGGAAAAGATAAGGCTTGATTAGTCGCCTCTTTTGCAACATCTAGATCAAATCCTC
>URTN01000012.1 GCA_900550795.1 uncultured Mollicutes bacterium | reverse complement strand
AAGAGTTACCCATAATGACACAAAATTAAATAATGTCTTATTCGATGGGGATGGCAAACATGCAATATGTGTCATCGATTTAGATACAGTCATGCCTGGATATGCGATGAATGATTTCGGCGATGCGATTAGATTTGGGGCCAATTATGCTGGCGAAGATGAAAAAGATTTATCCAAAGTCGGCTTAAACCTAGAATATTTCAAGTCTTTTGCAGAAGGATTCCTCTCTAAATGCGGTTCTTCTTTGACTAAAGATGAAATAAGTTACCTCCCATATGGGGCAATGATCATGACTTATGAATGTGGTTTGCGTTTCCTAAGCGATTATCTAGATGGGGATAATTATTTTAGGATTGAATATGAGGACCATAACTTAGTTAGGGCCAAAGACCAACTTGCCTTGTTCATGGATATGAAAAAGAAAAAGGCCGAGATGGATAAAATAATCGCTGATTTAGTTAAATAGTTAATTTAAATTAATCAGATCATATATTTTGTAGTATCCTTATTGACATGGATGCTTTAGGAACTTCAATTTTCTCATTAACAATAATATTCGCCGCAACTACACTTGGCTCGGCATTGGTCTTCTTTTTCAGGAAGAATTTTTCCGATAAGGTTGGCAACATAATAATCGGATTAGCCTCTGGAATTATGATTTCTTCTTCTATCTTTGGTCTTCTTTTACCTTCAATGGAAGAAGCTAACAAAAGTAGTTACTTGCCTTCTTATTTAAGTTTCATCCCTACTGTAACGGGATTTATATTGGGTGGCCTTATCCTTTATCTAATGGATAAGCTCATCCCTCATTTGCACTTAAGTTCAAATGAAGAAGAAGGGCCGAGATCCAGTTTATCTAGGAATGCCAAATTCTTTTTTGCCGTTACTATACATAATATCCCTGAAGGAATTTCAATTGGTCTAGCTTGTGGGCTGACATTAGCTAATCCTAATGATGCTAGCCATATCGGGGCTGCTTTAGCCTTGGCTATAGGTATAGCAATCCAAAATTTCCCAGAAGGAGCGGCTGTTTCTATACCTTTATTAGAAGAAGGAGTATCTAAACCAAAAGCCTTCCTATTAGGTGCAGCTTCAGGTATAGTCGAACCTATTTTTGGCTTATTGACCGTATTTATTTCTTCTTATCTAGGCGTAACTCTTCCATATTTACTTGCTATTGCGGCAGGGGCAATGATTTATGTAACAATCGATGAATTGCTGCCTGAAGCAAGAAAAGGGAATTATGTGCATTATGGGCTTTGGTCGTTTATGATTGGCTTTGCAATTATGATGGTTCTAGAAATGGCTTTATAGCCGTTTTTTATTATGTAAATACCTTGAAAGCGGTTTCAGTAACGATATATCGGTAAAAATATACTTAAACTATTTACAATTGTTTTTTAAATCGTTAATGTTTTATCGGTAACTTGAAAGAGTTAAGAAAGGAGAGAAAAAGAATATGAAAACATTCTCCATGAATCAACTAGGCAGATATCCAATCTACCTGAAATACTTCAAGGAATTATCCGATGAAGGAGTGGAGACAATTTCTTCTCCTCGCATTGCTGCCAAACTTGGCTATAGCGAGGAACAAGTAAGGAAGGATCTCCAAAATGTCTCGCTAGAACCAGGACGTCCTAAAAAAGGTAGGTCATTAAAGCAACTTATCGAAGACATAGAGACTTTCCTAGGTTATAGAGATTCTACTTCAGCCGTAGTAATTGGAGTTGGTCATCTTGGCCAAGCCCTTCTAAATTTCCCTTCCTTCAAGCAAATGGGGTTAGAGATACTAGCTGGGTTTGATACGAATACTAGCCTAGTAGGAACTAGTATCGGAGGAAAGCGTATCTTCTCTCTTAATGAACTCAAGACTATGTTGCCAAGGCTAAACGCCCATATTGCAATCATTACTGTTCCAGCTAGCGTGGCCCAGGAAGTTTGCGACCTTGCCATCTCTAGCGGTGCCAAGGCTTTGTGGAACTTTGCCCCAACACATCTAGATGTCCCAAGTAACATTGTTGTTGAGAATGTTAATCTTGCCTCATCTCTTGCCGTTTTGTCTCATAGACTCAACATCGCTTTAGCCAAACAGGAGGAAAAATAATGGCTACCATTAAAGAAACTAAACTTTCACCAGAAGAAGCTAAACAAGCCGCTATCAAGGAAGTTGATGAATTAGTCAAGAAAGGTTTGAAAGCCTTAGACGATTTCGCTTCCTACGATCAAGAAAAGATTGATTATATCGTCGCTAAGATGTCTGTTGCCGGACTTGATCACCACGGTATCTTAGCCCGTAAAGCTATCGAAGAAACCCATAGAGGTGTCTTTGAAGACAAGGCTACAAAGAACTTGTTTGCCTGCGAATATATCGTTAATAACATGCGTCACCTCAAGACTGTTGGAATCATTAAAGATGACCCAGTCACCGGTATTACCGAAATTGCTGAACCAGTTGGTGTTATCTGTGGTGTCACCCCAGTTACTAACCCAACTTCAACAGTAATCTTCAAATCCCTTATTGCCATCAAGACTAGAAACCCGATAATTTTCGGTTTCCATCCAAAGGCACAAGAATGCTCCAAGGCTGCTGCCATTGTCATGAGAGATGCTGCTATTGCAGCTGGTGCTCCAGAAAACTGCATCCAATGGATTGAACATCCTTCAATGGATGCCACTAGCGCCTTAATGAACCACCCAGGAGTTGCCACTATTCTTGCAACTGGCGGTAATGCCATGGTCAAGGCTGCTTATAGCTGCGGCAAACCTGCTTTAGGTGTCGGGGCTGGCAATGTCCCTTGCTATATCGATAGAAGTGCCGATATCCCAGAAACTGTCAATGACGTTGTCTTATCTAAATCATTTGATAACGGCATGATCTGTGCTTCCGAATCCGCTGTCTTTATTGATGAACCAATCTATAAAGAAACAGTCGAAATGTTTAAGAAATACCGCGTCTATTTTGCTTCTAAAGAAGAAAAGAGGATGCTAGAGAAATACATGTTCGGCGTCAATAAGGGAGATGCTAATGTCGATCAAGCTAGACTTAATGCCGATGTCGCTGGCATGTCTGCTTATAACATTGCTAAGAATGCCGGATTTGAAATCCCAGCCACTTGCCAAATAATTGCCGTCAATTGCTCTGAAGTAGGTGTTTCTGAACCTATGTCTAGAGAAAAGCTTTCACCAGTCTTATCCGTCTATAAAGTCAAAGACTATAACGAAGGATTTGAAATGTGCGAAAAGATGCTTGAATTCGGTGGATTAGGACATTCTGCTGCGATTCACTGCAAAGAACAAGCTATGTCTGATGCCTTTGGCGATAAAGTCAAAGCCATCCGTATCATCTGGAATTCCCCATCTACCTTCGGTGGAATTGGTAATGTCTATAACTCCTTCTTACCTTCATTGACACTAGGTTGCGGTTCTTATGGCCATAACTCTGTTGCTGGTAACGTTAGTGCCATCAATTTGCTTAACATCAAGCGCGTAGGAAAAAGGAGAAACACCATGCAATGGTTTAAAGTACCACAAAAGATCTATTTTGAACGTAATTCCATCCAATACCTCCGCTCTGCTAAAGATGTCGGCAAGGTATTCATTGTCACCGACCACTCCATGGTTGAACTTGGCTTCCTTAACAAGATCATTGATGAATTGAACCAAAGAAGAAACCCAGTCACCTATCAACTATTTGCCGAAGTCGAACCAGATCCAGATATCACAACTGTTAGACGTGGTGTCGAATTGATGAAGCAATTTGCCCCTGATACTATTATCGCCCTTGGTGGTGGTAGTGCCATGGATGCTGCTAAAGGTATGTGGATATTCTATGAACATCCAGAAGTCAATTTCGATGACTTGAAGCAAAAATTCATGGATATCAGAAAGAGAGCCTTCAAATATCCTGAACTTGGAAGAAAGAGCAAACTCATCTGCATCCCAACAACTTCCGGAACTGGATCAGAAGTCACTCCATTTGCCGTTATCTCCGATAAGAAGAACCTCAAGAAATATCCTTTGACTGACTATTCTCTTACCCCAAGTATCGCTATAGTTGATCCAGAATTTACAACTAACATCCCAGCTAGATCTACCGCCTATACCGGTATGGACGTCCTTACCCATGCTATCGAAGCCTATACTTCTGTCATGGCTAGTGATTATACCGATGGATTGGCTCTAGAAGCCATTAAGCTTGTATTTACCTATCTTCCACGTGCAGTTAAAGATGGTAGACATGACTTAAAGGCTAGGGAAAAGATGCATAATGCCGCTACTATTGCCGGTATGGCCTTCGCTAATGCCTTCCTTGGAATCACTCACTCCATCGCCCATAAGATGGGTGCTGAATTCCATACAATCCATGGGCAAACCTGCGCAATCTTGCTTCCACATGTCATTAAATATAACGGTACCCAACCAACAAAACTCTCCGTCTGGCCAAAATATGAAGAATATCAATGCGACCAGAAGTACCTTGAAATCTGCCGTACCCTTGGCTTAAAGGCCTCTACTCCAGAAGAAGCTACATTAGTTTTGTCTAAGGCTGTTATGGATTTAGGTAAGGAAATTGGCATCGATATGAATTTTGCCTCCCTAATCCCTGATGAAGAAGTGTATAATTCTAAATTGGAGGAAATAGGATACCTTGCCTATGAGGATCAATGCACCCCAGCCAACCCAAGGGAACCCCTTGTCGAGGACATGATCCAAATCATGAAGGATGCCTATAAAGGTAATTAATGGAAAAAGTCGAAGTTTCTATCTGCGTCGGAAGTTCTTGTCATTTAAAGGGATCTCGCGATGTAATTGAAGAAGCTAGAAACCAAATAATGCGTTTCGGGCTTAACGATAAAGTTGAATTGAAGGCTGCGTTTTGTCTAGGCCAATGCGGTCATGATGGAGTCACGTTTAAAATTAACGGAGAAATCATCACTGGCATTACCAAAGATAAAGTTGCATCTTTGTTCGAGGATACTATCGTCCCATTAACTAAATAATTAATAAGGTGGCGAATTTATTCGCTGCCTTATTTTCTTTCTAGGTGAATTTATGCATGTATTAACAAGTAGAGAAAACGATTGCCGCAGCTGTTATAAATGTATTAGACACTGCCCAACCAAATCAATATCGTTCCATGATGGGCAAGCTTCCATCATCTTTGATGAATGCGTACTTTGTGGGAGATGCTTTTCAGTTTGCCCCCAATCTTGCAAAGTAATTAGGGATGACAAGCAAAAAGCCCTTGATTTAATTAGAAACAATAAATGCATTGCTTCAATTGCCCCTTCATTTAGCTCTTCTTACCATGGTGTTTCTTTTGAAAGTTTAAGGAAAGCCTTATTAGAGTTAGGCTTTATTGATGCAGAAGAAACTGCTATCGGGGCCACGATTATAAAGAAGCAATATGATGAATATTGTTTAGATCCAAGCCACGATGTAATTATCTCTACTTGCTGCCATAGCATTAATTTATTAATAGAAAAACATTACCCATCCTTATCTAATTGCTTGGCTCCATTTTTGTCTCCAATGCAAGCCCATTCTTTTGATATAAAGAAAAGATATCCTGATGCAAAAGTCATATTTATCGGGCCTTGCATTGCTAAAAAAGATGAAGCCGATAGATATAAAAATCCTGATTGCGTCCTTACTTTCCTTGAACTAGACGAATTATTCGCATCTAATAATATTAAAGTAGAGGCAAAAGAAGGGACTAAAGAAGAACATTCGAAAGCTAGGCTATTCCCGATTGAAGGGGGGGTATTGAATACAATGGAAAAATCTTCTCCTTCAAGGCAATATCTATCTTTCTCTGGTATGGATGAATGTATAGAAGTACTTGAAAACATTGCTAAAGGAGACGTCCATAATTGCTTTATCGAGATGTCTAGCTGCGAAGGTAGCTGCATCAATGGACCTGCTATTGAAAAAGACAAGAAGGCTTTAGTATCTTCTATATTGGAAATTAAATCTAGTGCCGGGAAGCTTGATTTCAAGACTAGTGAATACAAAAAGGAAGAACTAACGAAGAAATTTACCCCTGTCTCACTTCCTGAGGCTAATTTTAGCGAATCCCAAATCCAAGAAGTCCTATTTAAATTAGGCAAATATACCAAAAAGGATGAACTAAACTGTGCTTCTTGCGGTTATCCTACCTGCAAAGAAAAGGCGAAAGCTGTCTTAATGGGCAAGGCTAATCTAGAGATGTGCCTTCCTTTCCTTATGGAAAAGGCCAAATCTTTTAATGAAGATATAATCGAGAATACTCCAAATGGAATTGTCGTTACTGATGAAAATCTAGATATCCAGTTGGTAAATCCTTCATTATGTGCGTTACTAAACATCAAATCTAGCGACGTAATTGGGAAAAGTATCGATACTATCTTGCCTAGTGAATTATTCGCTTTGGCTCTAGGGAATGTCCCAACTAGATGTGCCCATATCACATTAGAGAAATATAACCTCTTCGTCGAGGCTTCTATTTCTTATGATTCTAGATATAAATCGGTCATGGGGATATTTAGGGACCGTACCCAGACTCATCTTGAACATGAACGTAGATTAAATGATGCAAAGCAAACAGAAAAGATAACTAGGGAAGTCATCGAAAAGAATATGAGGGCTGTCCAAGAAATTGCCCAACTGCTAGGCGAATCGGCTGCCAACACCAAAATTGCCCTTACAAATTTAGCAAAGACTATCGATAAAGAAGATGGAAAGTAATACCGAACTAGAATATGGCTATCTCTCCATCAATCATAAGGGAGAGGAACTTTGTGGCGATCATATCCAGACAACAGCCGGGGAAGATGGATCGACTACTTTAGTTTTGGCAGATGGGCTTGGCTCAGGGGTAGTTGCCTCCATTTTATCAACATTAACTTCATCAATGTTATCAAGAATGATTGAAGGGGGTCTTTCTATTGAAGAAGGGGCTAGGACTTTGGTCAAGACCCTTCCAATTGCTAGGGATAGGGGGAATGTTGCCTATTCGACATTCACAGTCTGCAAGATTGAAAAGGATTATTCAGCCGTTATCTATAATTTTGATAATCCTGAACCGATATTTATTCGCGATGGAATGGAAAAACATCTAAATTACGAAACTATCGAAGTAGAAGGAAAAATAATCAAGAAGGCATCGTTTTATTTTAAGGAAGATGATTGCCTTACCATTATTTCTGATGGAGCAGTTTATGCCGGAGTAGGGGAGTCGCTAAACTTTGGTTGGACTAGAGAAGAGATATCTTCATTCCTGACTAGCCTATATTCACCCTCAATTTCAGCCAAAAACCTCGCTTCTATCCTAGTAGACCATTGCGATTTGCTCTATAATCGTCGTCCGGGGGATGACACTTCTTCTTTAGTAGTAAGAAGAAGGGAAAGGAAGAAAGTATCATTATTAGTCGGACCAGCCACGAATAAGGACGATGATGAAATGATGTTATCGACTTTCCTAAATGATGATAATCCCCATATTGTATGTGGCGGTACTACTTGTTCGATTGTTGCTAGATATCTTCATACCGATGTTGGGGGCGGTCTTGATTATATCGATGAAGAAATTCCACCAATTTCACATATTGATGGGATAGATCTTGCAACAGAGGGTATAATTACCCTGAACAAGGTATTGTTCTACGCTAAAGACTATCAAGATAAGAACAAATGCTATTTTGATTGGTCTTATAAAGAAGATGGGGCATCTAGGATTGCTAGATTGCTTCTAGAAGAAGCCACCGACATCAAATTCTATGTCGGATGTGCCGTTAACCCAGCCCACCAAGACGAAAGGTATCATATCTCCTTCAAGATGAAGATGCAGATAATCGATAACCTAGCCTTGAAACTAAAAGAATTAGGAAAACATATCGAAGTAAGGTATTTCTAGGGAGAAGGAAAATGAATAAATTTGACACTTTGGTACAAGAACTTAAATACAAGGTCTTAAAAGAAGTCGCGCTTAATTACTATAATGGGACATTAGATGAAAATATCCATGATATCCCAAAGGTTATTTCTCCTGGCCCAAAAGCCACGATGAGATGTTGTGTCTATAGGGAAAGGGCAATTGTAGAAGATAGAATCAAGCTTGCCCTTGGTGGAGACAAGGCCAATCCAAACCTATTAGAAGTAATAGAGGCCGCTTGCGATGAATGTCCATTCGGTGGGATTACTGTTACTGATATGTGTAGGTGTTGTTTAGCCCATAGATGTGCCCAGAATTGCCACCGCAACGCGATTAGCTTTGGCGATGATTTAAGGGCTAGGATTGACAAAACCAAATGCGTTAACTGCGGACTTTGTGCAAAAGCCTGCCCATTCGGTGCCATTATCAACAAGAAAAGGCCATGCGAAGCTGCATGTAAGATCAATGCAATCCACCCTAGGGAAGATGGCATCACTGAAATCGATGAATCTAAATGCACTAGATGCGGGCAATGCTCATATTCTTGCCCATTCGGTGCGATTATGGACAAAAGCTATATCACTAAGTGTATCGATATAATGAAAGGGGCAGAAAACGGCAAGAATTATAAAGCCTATATGATTGTCGCCCCATCAATTTCAAGCCAATTCCATTATGCTAAATTAGGACAAGTAATAACTGGAATAAAGAAAATCGGCTTTACCGATGTTATCGAAGCTGCCTTGGGTGCTGATATGGTTGCACTTAACGAGGCTAAGGATTTAGCGGAAGAAAAATTCTGTACCTCTAGCTGTTGCCCAGCTTTTGTTAGATATGTCGAGACTAGCTTCCCTGAATTAAAGGGAAAGGTTAGCAAAAACTTATCCCCAATGGCTGCCATTGCTAAATATATCAAGCAAACCGATCCTACCGCCAAAACTGTATTTGTCGGACCTTGCATTGCCAAAAAGATGGAAATGTTTAGGGAAGAGAGTTCCCCATATATCGATTGTGTCATTACTTTTGAAGAATTGCAGGCTCTTCTAGATGCCCTTAATGTCGACTTGACCGCTTTAGAAGAAAAGCCATTAGACAATGCTTCTTATTTTGGCAGGATATTTGCTAGATGTGGCGGACTTAGCGATGCCGTTAAGGAAGCCTTAAAAGAACAAAATATCGACTTTGAAGTCAAACCAGTTGCCTGTAGTGGCCTAGATCAATGCAAGATTGCCCTTACCCAAGCCAAGATGGGTAGATTACAAGGCAACTTCATCGAAGGTATGGCTTGCCCTGGCGGATGTATTGGTGGCCCATCTTGTTTGACTCATGAAGTTAGAGATGCCGCTAGCGTTGATAAATATGGGCATGAATCAAAAGAAACTACAATTAAGGATGCAGTTTCTAATTCCATGGCCGATCCTTCTATCTGCGAGATTAAATAATGGAAAAACTAGATATTGAAAAACAAGCATTTGCCTCTTATTCCAATGTCGATTTGGCTTTGTGTGCATTCTTTAAGCAATTCGACAAGGGTATCCAAAAAGACGAATTCTCTTCTAGCGACAAGAATTTCTGCCGTGCGTTTGCCATGATTACCATGCAGACAATGATGGAAATTGCTTCTAGTTATGGGGGAATGAGTCATGACCAGGCCGTATTCTTCTATAATTTTACCAACAAGGAAGAAAGCGATTATCTACGTTATGTAGCAGAGACTAGTAACCAAAAGAATTCCTATGGCTATGATGATTTAGAAAAGCTAAATGATGTAGAACTTAAAATGATTTCTATTATTGGCAAGCGTAATTTTGAAGTGGTGGCTAAATTCATCTTCTCTTTGATTGAACTAGCTTCCTTCAACATGAAAGATAAATCCCCTTTGCCAGGATTAATTGGTAATTTAATTAATTTCTTTGATTTATTCGTATCATTGGATAACAAAGATGATTCCCCAAAAGATGATAAGGCAGCAGTTATATTATCAAATAACATGCTTAAGCCTCTTGGGGCGCTTCCAAAGCAAAAATAAGACAATTTAGGCTAGATGGGCTTTAAAAGGCTCTCTAGCCTTTTTATAATTTAGATATGGAAATTGATCACTACATGAATGAAGGTCCTTTATTGGACAAAGATGGCAATCTAGCTGAGCCTGGATATGCTAAAAAACTAGTTAAGAAGTATGATAGGAAGATGATAAATGCCCCCAAATTCCTAATTAAGGAATGGGATTATTATTATGTCGGCAATAAGGATAATGGGATTGCCCTTACTATTGCAGATAATGGCTATATGTCGATGCTTTCTATTTCCTATTTGGATTTTAATTCCAAAAAAGAAATAACTAGAAGCAAGATGGGATGGTTCCCTCTTGGCAAGATTAATATGCCTTCAAACTCAAGTGAAGGTGATGTCTCTTATTCATTAGGCAAAGTAAGTATTTCTTTTGTTTTAGAAGGAAATAAAAGACATCTAAAGGCTTATTACCCTAATTTTGATAAGAAGGGTAATTCGTTTAGATGTGATGTTATTTTGACTCCTACTATTGATGATACCTTAGTAATCGCAACTCCATTTAAGAAACCACATAGATTCTATTATAACCAGAAAATTAACCTCCTTTCTTCTGGAGGATATGCAAAAATAGGCGATAAATATATCGATTTGAATGGCTCGACTTATGGAGTATTAGACTGGGGAAGAGGGGTGTGGGAATATTCTTCTACCTGGTATTGGTCTTCTTTATCTTCTATTATGGATGGAGTCAAGATTGGATTTAATTTTGGCTATGGATTTGGCGATACTAAAGCTGCCAGCGAGAATATTATCTATTATGGAGATTCTTCTTATAAGATAAGGGAAGTAAGGATGGATATTCCTTTAAAGAAGAATGGCAATTTTGATTATCTAGGTAAATGGAAATTCCGTTCTCCAACTGGAGAAGTTGATCTTGAATTCACCCCTATTTTAGATAGGAAGGCAATTTCTTCTGCTTTGATTATTGAATCTAGGCAACATCAGGTATTTGGATTATTTAATGGAAAACTACTTCTAGATGGCAAGATGGTCATTGTTAAGGATTTATTAGGGTTTGCCGAGCGGGTCCATAATAGATGGTAATTTGATAATCGCTTTATATATCTACCCCGAAATTTTAACTGTACCCCAAATCCTAAAAATAGGTGGAGGGGTATTTTTATTTGTATTTTTGAAACTGTGCAAAATATTTACACGGTTTAATAATTTTATGTATAATATAG